>CAZNIX010000442.1:0-4107 GCA_964573125.1 uncultured Thermoanaerobaculia bacterium | reverse complement strand
CGTCTCACCACGCGGACGGCAACCCCTGCCTCGAGCGGTTTCCCGCCAGCACAAACGTTACCTTCGCGGTCGAGCACGACGTTCACCAGGTCAAACCGGACGAGCTTGCGATCATGCCCGGACACATCGATGTAGCGCCACGCGGCACGGCGCAGCCGGTCTCGTTTCTCTTCGTCGACGGCGCGATCCGGAGCCGACACGGCGTCGGTGGCGCGCGCCTTCACCTCGATGAAGCAGAGCGTCGGGCCCTCGCGCGCGACGAGGTCGATCTCGCCGGCGCGGGTGACCGCGTTGACGGCGGCGATCTCGAATCCGCGCCCGGCCAGCCAGCGGGCGGCGTCGGCCTCGGCCGAGCGGCCGCGGCCGCGGGCGTGGGGCTGGCGCCGGAAGCGCGCGAGGCGGGAGCTCCCGGCGCCCCGGCCGGCGGTCACTAGCGGATCACCTGCACGCTGCCGCCGACCCACTGGACGCCGTTCTGGGGGCCGCCGGGGTCGAACGCCTGCGGGCCGTCGAACGCGATCGGGCCGCCGCCGGAGGCGATCGCGTTGAAGTGCAGGGTCAGCAGCACGCCGTCGCCGCCGGCGCCGCCGACCAGGCCCAGCCGGGTGGCGCCGACCACCAGGTTGCCGGACGGCGACTCGACGACCTGGACCGCGGTGTCGAACGCGCCGCCGCCGCCGAGCAGCGGCCCCTCGTCGAAGCCGTCGAACGCGAGCACGGCGCTCGGGAAGCCGAGGTCGAAGGAGACGCCGTAAAGGTCGGCGACCCCGGTGGCGCGCAGCTCGAGCGAGAGCCGGGTGGTGCTCTGGCCGATCCGGCCGAGGGCGATCGAGTTGGCGCCGCCGGCGCCGGCCGAGGTGAACGTGATGCCGGGCTGGGGCGCCGGCGGCTGGGTCGGGCCGCCGCCGCCCCCCCCGCCGCAGGCGGGCCCGAGCACGAGCGCAGCGGCGCCGGCCGCCGCGAGCAGCGCGCGCCCCCCCCGGCACCGTCTCACGCCGGCACCTCCGCCGGCTCGCTCTCGCGCACCACCCGCCGGAGCTGGCGCAGCGCCCGCTCGCGGCGCAGGCCGTGCAGGTGGTCGATGAACAGCACGCCGTCGAGGTGGTCGACCTCGTGGCAGATCGCGCGCGCCAGCCAGTCCTCGGCGTCGAGCGCGAACGGCTGGCCGTCGAGGTCCTGCGCCTCGACCCGGATCCGCTGCGGCCGGACCACCTTGTCGCTGACGCCGGGGATGGACAGGCACCCCTCGACCTCGGCCGCGCTCCCCGCGCGCGCGGTGACGCGCGGGTTGACGAAGACGCGGAGCTGCTCCGGGTCCTCGCCGACCGAGAGGTCGACCGTCATCAGCCGCCGCGGCGCGCCGACCTGGGACGCCGCCAGCCCGACGCCGGGGGCGGCGTGCATGGTCTCGACCATGTCCGCGGCGAGCCGGCGGAGCGCGGCGTCGAAATCGACGACCTCGGCGCAGCGCGCGCGCAGCACGGGATCGGGGACGATGCGGATCGGCAGAATCGCCATCGGCTCTCTCGCTCGGAGGTCGACGCCTGCGCCGGTCGAGCAGCTCAGCCCCGGCGCAGCCGGCGGACCAGCCCTTCCAGCTCGCGGTCGATGCCACGGCTGCGCAGCGCCCCGAGCAGGCCGCGCGGGTCGGGGTTGCCGACCAGCGCGCGCTCCACTCCCGCCCGGTTCAGCGCGAGGATCAGCCCCGCGTCGGTGACGGTGAGCGTGACCGGCCACGCCGCGCGCTCGAACAGCGCCGCCTCGCCGAGGATATCGCGCGGGCCGAACCGGCGCACCTGGGTGCCGCCGGCGGTCGCCTCGGCCTGCGCGCCGACGAGCAGGAACAGGATCGGCCGCGGCTCGCCTTCCCGCGCGAGCACGTCGCCAACTTCGGGATGGAGGAAGTCGAACGCCCCGAACAGCCGCCGGATCTGATCGGCGCCGAGGTCGGCGATCAGGCTGCCGGTGACGAGCGCCGACCACTCGCGTTGCAGCGCGAGCACCCGGGAGCTGGTCAGCGTCCCTTCGGCGCCGCCCTGGCGCACCCCCTCGACCGCCGCCGTCCGCTTGTGCTCGAGCGCCTTGAGCTGCTCGAGCGCGGCGATCTTGACCGGCAGGGCGTCGTCGGTCGGGATCAGCTTGTGCGCGCGGGCGAGCAGCGCGATCCCCTTCTCGTAGAAGCCGTCGCGGGCGTACTCGTCGGCGACGTGCAGGTAGGCCTCGACCGCCGCGTCGACCCGCCGCTGGGCGGTGTGGACCTCGGCCAGCTTGAGGTAGGAGTGGAGGTCGTCGGGGTTCTCGCGCAGCCGCGCCTTGAGGCGCTGCTCGGCCTCCTCGTAGCGCTCGAGGACGATCAGGTCCTCGACCGTCGCGGCCTCGGCCGAGTCCTCCCGGGCTCCCCCCCGGAACAACTTCCTGAACACCATCTCAGACCTCCGGCGATCGCCGGCGTGACCCCAGACGGCGCCCGCCCGCGGCCGGGCGACGCCTCATCCCACCCACGGCAGACAAGGTGCTCGGAGAGGGGACGATGGTGACTTCGCCGGGGGACGCCGCGGTTCCCCCCGCGCGCCGCCATTATAGCCGGAACCGCTTGGAGACAGGGAATTTCGCCCCTGGTCCGGAAGTTGCTCCGATCGCTTGCGGGAGGTACGGGACGATGCGAAACGACCATGCTCACCGCGCCCACGCCCTCTTCGCCGGCGCCCTGCTCCTGCTCCTGCCCGCGCTCCCCGCGGCTGCGGCCGACTACGCCGGTGCCGGCGACGAGACCGCGGGCTACGACACCGGTTACAGCTATCTCCGGGTGCTCGACGGCTCGGCGACCCTGATTCAGGGCGCCGGCTACGGCGAGGCGGCCGAGCGCGCCCAGGCCGAGATCAACCAGCCGGTGCTCGCCGGCGATCGGCTGTGGGTGGCGCCGGGCTCGCGCGCCGAGGTGCTGCTCTCCGACCGCAACCTGCTGCGTCTCGACGGCGAGAGCGAGGCGGCGTTCGAGAGCCTGGCGTTCTCGCCCGCGAGCGGCGACCGGGTGACCACCCTGCGCCTGCTGCGCGGCAACGCCCAGCTCGTGGTGACCACCGATTCGCTGGGCGACCAGCTCCCGCGCTTCGACACCCCCAACGCGACGATCTACCCGCAGGACTTCGGGGTCTACCGGGTGACCACCGACGGCGGCGAGTGGACCGAGGTGGTGGTCCGCCGCGGCCGCGCCGAGGTGGTCGCCGGCCGCGAGGCGCTGACCGTCGACGCCGACGAGCGGGCGCTCGTCGAGGGGAGCGTGCGGCCGTGGACCGACGTCCGCGCCGCCGGCGGCTACGACGGCCTCGAGCGCTGGGCCGCCGATCTCGACCGCGGGGGGTATGACGACTCTCCCTACGTCGACGACGACCTGCGCTACGCCGCGGCGCCGCTCGAGCGCTACGGCCGCTGGGTCGAGGTCGGCGGCTCGCGGGCCTGGTACCCGCGGGTCGAGGCCGGCTGGCGTCCCTACTGGCACGGCCGCTGGTCGCACACGCCGGCGGGGCTGATCTGGATCTCCTACGAGCCCTGGGGCTGGGTGCCCTACCACTACGGCACCTGGGACTACGCGCCCGGCTACGGCTGGATCTGGTTCCCCGGCCGCCGCTTCGCCCCGGCCTGGGTCTACTGGCACTGGGGCTCGAGTCACGTCGCCTGGGTGCCGATCGGCTACTACACCCGCCACTACCGGTTCCACCACGGCTACCCCGGGTTCCGCTCCGGGGTCTACGGCTGGGCCGGCGGCGACTGGGGCTTCTTCTCCGACTGGGTGTTCTGCGACCGCGTCTTCTTCGGCGACCGCCACTCGTCGCGCCACTTCTTCCGCGGCCACGACGGGCGCCGCCGCCACGGCGGTCACGCGGTGCCGCGCGGGATCCTGACCACCGACACCCGTCCGCTCACGCCCGGCCTGTGGCGCGACGGCGACGAGGCGCTCCGCGTCCTGCGCACCCGCCCCGGGAGCGGCGGCCGGGTCGCGGTGGCCGAGGAGCTGCCCGACGTGACGGCGTTCGTCGCCCGCCGCGGCGGCGACCTGCCGGCCGAGGTCGAGAAGCGGATCGCGATCACGCGCGGCGAGGCCGACCG
>CAZNIX010000441.1:0-4120 GCA_964573125.1 uncultured Thermoanaerobaculia bacterium | reverse complement strand
CCGCACGCGGTCGCGGCCGCGCCGGCGGCGGCCGCGCCGCCGGCGCTCCCGTTCACCGACGTCACCGCCGCGGCGGGGATCGCCTTCGTCCACGCGACCGGCGCCTACGGCGACAAGCTCCTGCCCGAGACCATGGGCGGCGGGGTGGCGTTCTTCGACTACGACGGCGACGGCGACCAGGACCTGCTGTTCGTCAACTCCGACCACTGGCGGCACCGGCCGCTGCCCGGGGCGCGCCCGCGCCACGCCCTGTACGCGAACGACGGCGCGGGCCGCTTCACCGACGCGACCGCCCGCGCCGGCCTCGGCGAGCCGTTCTACGGCCAGGGAGTTGCGGTCGGCGACTACGACAACGACGGCGATCCCGACCTCTTCTTCACCGCGGTCGGGGCCAACCGGCTGTACCGGAACGAGGGCGGCCGCTTCGTCGACGTCACCGCCCGCGCCGGGGTCGCCGGCGACCTCGACGAGTGGTCGACCGCGGCGGCGTTCGCCGACATCGACAACGACGGCGACCTCGACCTCTTCGTCGCCAACTACGTGCGCTGGTCGAAGGAGATCGATTTCGCGGTCGACTACCGCCTGGTCGGCGTCGGCCGCGCCTACGGCCCGCCCAACAACTACGCTGGCACCTACCCCTACCTCTACCGCAACGACGGCGACGGCACGTTCACCGACGTCTCGAAGGAGGCCGGCGTCCAGGTCGACAACCCGGTCCCCGACGTGCGCAGCGGGCGGGCGCGGCCGGCGGCGAAGGGTCTGGGGCTCGCGCCGCGCGACGCCGACGGCGACGGTCTCATCGACTTCCTGCTCGCCAACGACACCGTCGGCAAGTTCCTGTTCCACAACCGCGGCGACGGCACGTTCGAGGAGGTCGGCGCGGCCTGGGGCGTGGCCTACGACCGGGTGGGCAGCGCCACCGGCTCGATGGGGATCGACTCCGGCACCCTGCGCAACGACGGCGACCTCGCCTACCTGGTCGGCAATTTCGCGAACGAGATGACCTCGGTCTTCGTCTCCCAGGGCGACCGGCGGCTCTACGCCGACGAGTCGATCCCGGAGGGGATCGGCGCCCCCAGCCGCACCGCGCTGACGTTCGGTCTCTTCCTGTTCGACGCCGACCTCGACGGCCGGCTCGATCTCCTCCAGGTCAACGGCCACCTCGAGGAGGAGATCGCCAAGGTCGACCCCAGCCAGAGCTACCGCCAGGCGGCGCAGCTCTTCTGGAACGCCGGCGGCGAGGCGCGCCAGCCCTTCGTCCTCGTGCCGGCCGCGGCCACCGGCGACCTCGCGCGCCCGATCGTCGGCCGCGGCTCGGCCTACGCCGACCTCGACGGCGACGGCGACCTCGACGCCGTGCTCACCCAGGCCGGCGGGCCGCCGCTCCTGCTGCGCAACGACCAGGCGCTCGGCCGCCACTGGCTGCGCGTCAAGCTCGCCGGCGACCCCGCCGCCGGGGTCAACCGCGACGCGATCGGCGCCGAGGTGGCGCTCACCGCCGGCGGCGTCACCCAGACCCGCCAGGTGATGCCGACCAAGAGCTACCTCTCCCAGTCCGAGCTGCCGCTCACCTTCGGCCTCGGCGCCGCCACCGCCGTCGACCGCCTGACCGTGACCTGGCCGGGCGGCGCGGTGCAGGAGGTGGCGGTGCCGGGGATCGACCGCGAGCTCACCGTCGCTTACGACCCGGCGGCCGCGACCGCACGGTAGGCCGGCGGGCCGCGAAGGCCCACGTTGGTGCCGCCATGAGGACTCGCATTGAGGGCCCGGGACACACAGGCTCTTGCGCAAACTCTCTATGCATGCTCACGAATGAGCTTGTGCGAAGGCGCGCGGACGTATAGCCTCTCATCATTCAGCCGGGTCGACTTCAGCGACCTTCCCCAGGGACAGCCTAGGGCGGCTCACTGGGCAAGAGGGAGCCAACTGATGAGCTCGAGGACGTTCGCCGGTTGCCAATCCGGCGAGATGACAGGTCAGCGAGCCGGTTGCCCGGCTCGCCGACGGCGGACCTTCAGCGCCTCGGTGATGTCGTCGCAGACACCTCTCCAGATTCGAGTGACACGATACATCCTGGAGCATCCATCACGGTCAGGATGACGTTGTCCTTGGTGTCGGTGGTCGCCTCCTCGACGACGCCTGTGTCCACTGACCACTTCACCGCTCCGTTCGCATCGACTCGTAGCAGTCCAAGTTCGTGGACAAGCGCAATCTCGTCATCGCTGTTCAATGGAAGGAACTCGTAGAAGACGCCACCCAGGGGCCTCGATGAGACGACAGCGAGCGTCTTGATGTCGATCCAGGTGAGCCGCGTGTCGTGGCCAACAAGCAATCGCTGTCCCTGATCCAAGAGGGCGGCCGCCACACCGGCTCCAAGACCGGAGGTGATGACCCCGACCTCTGTACGCCCGCAATCAGAGTTCACCGAAAAAGAATAGAAGGCCCGTGGTGCCTCCGCCTCCTTTCCTACGACGAGTGCCCGGACCTCATCGGCATCCAGGTATGCAAGAAGAGTCGCTTTCGACTCCCATGTTCTTGGGGCAAGCAGGACCATTCAATTCCTCCCTCCGAAGAGGACGCCCGTGATGAGCGCCTCATCCTCCCATACAGTCTGGAGCTTCAGCACGCCGTGCGGTCCGGTCAGCAGGGACTCTCTGACGACGCGGCCGTTCTCCTGCACTCGAGCGATGTTGGACGGATCGTTGAGGACACGGGTCAAGTGCTCGGTTAGGTACTGGCGTGTAGCAGGTTTATCCGCGAGGCCGATTCCCTCTAGTTGGCGAAGCATCTGGGTCGACCGTTGGATGTTGTGGGCGCTTCCAGTAGCTCCGCCGAGGAAAAAGTTGAGTTTGCTCCCAAGTTGCGGCACGGCACTCGCTGGGTTGGGCTGATCAGCGAGCCCGGCTGCAATCCCAGTCGCGGCAGCCTGAACCTCGGGGGCAAGAGCGACGGTCGCGGCTCGCGGAAACAGCGTGGCGGCGGCACCGGGCGCGGTCGCCGCCATCGACCCGCCGACCATTACCGCAGCGGGAATGGTCAGCGAGTGACGCACGGCTCTCTGGCGTGGTGTTTCGGAGGCAAGACGATCGGGGAGCTCGCCCATGGCTTGGTTCGGGTCATCGAATCGTGCACCACAGGCGTCGCACCGCACACCAATGTTCCCGTCCGGGTCGACTGTCACCAGGGGGTTGTTCAAAGCATAGGTGTATCGATTCCAGGACTGCGGCCGCTTCGGCTGGGTGACGCCGGCCTTGTCCACAGTCAAGAACCTCCCCAGCAACGGCGAGCAGTACCTGGCATGCAGGTAGTCGAGATCGTCGGCGTTCGAGGTGAGGACACCCAGATCCCGCTCGTGCCCGGTAAACTTCAGTCTTTCCCCGTCCTGGTTGATCGGCGAGAGCTCTCCCCCGTAGGGGTAGTAGACGTGGTATGCGACCTTGGCCTTGGCGGCGTTGGTGATGAGTCTGGGTGTGCCGAGGTGGTCGGGGTGGAGGTGGTAGGTCTGGCCGTCGGGTTGGACGGCGGCGAGGAGGGTGCCGCCGCGGAAGACGTAGTCCTTCTGGACCGACCAGGTGCCGGCGTTGTTGGCGAATTCCCGGAGCACACGGCCGTCGAGGTCGCGCAGGGTCCATCGCGAGGTGTTGCCGGAAGTGAAGGTCCACAGGCGCTCGTCGTCGGCGGTGTAGAGGTGGATGTGCTCGACGCCGGGCTGGTTTGCAGGACGGTAGCGCGACATCATGCCGAAGGCGTCGACGTCGTAGAGGTTGGCGTTCCACGAGGTGAGGCTGCCGGCGGCGTCGTAGGTAACCGAGCCGGTGAGGCGATTGGTCGCGGTGCTCGTGGGGATGGTGAGCCCTGAAGCGCCGGTCATGGCCGTGAGATTGGCGTAGTTGTCGTAGGTGTAGCCCTGCTGGGTAGCCGTGCCGGCGCCGGAGATGTCGGCATAGAGGTTGGCGGTCTTCAGACGGCTCAGCGTGTCGTAGAGGAAGTAGGCGTTGCCGATTTTCTTGACGTTGCCGGCGCCGTCGTAGGCGTAGGTGCCCGAGGACCAGTTCTGGGTCGCCAGCGCGGTCGAGATCGACGCCGGACGCCCGATCTGGTTGGGGTCCATCGCCTGGTT
>CAZNIX010000440.1:0-4126 GCA_964573125.1 uncultured Thermoanaerobaculia bacterium | reverse complement strand
CGCGGATCGGGCAAATGGAAATGGCTGTTGGTTGCCGCCGGAGTTGGCGGCGGACTGGCGGCCGGGGCGGGCAACGCCCGAGCCGGACTTGCCGGATCTCGCGCCGGAGGCCCGCGCCGCCGCGGACGGACCGCCGGCCGCGGCGGTCGCCCGGCCCGCGCCCACGCCCGGCGGGCTGGTGGTGATCTTCATCCAGAGCGCCGACTTCTACATGGAGCACGCCGCGGTCGGCCACATGCGGATGCTGCCGCAGCTCGAGCGCTTCACCGCCGACCGCGAACGGCTGCGCACGGCCGTCCGCCACGCCTTGTTCGGACGCCGGGAGCCGCGGCCGGCGGTCGCCCCGCGGCCCTCGCTCGGCGTCCATCTCGACGCCGAGGCGGCCCGCCGGGCCGCCACGCCCGCGCGCGGGCTGGCGGTCGCCGGCGAGGCGCTGGCGGCGATCCCGGGCGCCAAGACCATGGTCTTCGTCGGCTGGGGGCTGCTCGACGCCCACCGGCGCACCGGCGTCGGCGGCCGCGCGAACGACGGCTCCGACGCCCTCGCCGCGCTCGGCGCGGCGCGCACCTCGGTGTTCGTCCTCGACACCACCTCGGCCGACTGGCACCTGCTCGAGGGCGGCCTGCGCTACGTGGCGCTGGTCACCGGCGGCGCCTACGCGAGCACCTACCACACCCCCGGCGGCGCGCGGCGGCGGCTCGAGCGCGCGCTCGGCGGCAGCTACACGCTGGTGCTGCGGGCGCCCCCCCTGGGCCCCGGCCGGCACCCGTTGAAGGTGAGGCTGGCGCCGGAGGCGAACCTCCGCGGGCGCCAGGTGCTGGCGCCGACCTCGCTCTACATCACGGTGGAGTGAGGCCGGGGCGCGCCCGGAGCCGGCTCAGTCGAGGTCGCAGAACCCGCCCCCGGCGCCGCAGCCGGGGAGGTCGCAGCCGCCGGGCTCGCAGCCGCCGCCGGCGCGCTCCTCGCGGCCGCCGCCGGTGGCCGCCGCGAAGGTCGACAGCTCCCGGCGCGGCCGGCGCATCGAGCAGCGCGGGCAGGCGAGCCCGGCGGCGCCGGCGCCCATCCGCTGCAGGACCTCGAACCGGTGGCCGCACGAACGGCAGGAGTACTCGTAGAGGGGCATGGCGTGGTCTCCGGCGCGATTCTATGTGAGAGACTCGACCGCCGTCGCGGCGCGCGCCCCGCCGCCGCGCCGCCCCGACCCGAGCGAAGCCGACCCGCAATGCCGCGAGGAGAGAACCGACGATGCCCACGCCCCTCCGCTTTCGAGTTCCGCACCGACCGACCCGACTGACCGCCCTCGCCGCCGCGCTGCTCCTGCCGCTGGCGCTCGCCGGCGCCGCGGGCGCCGACACCCTGCTCGTGCTCAAGGCGCACCAGGACGCCGGCGTGGTCGCCGGCCAGCAGCAGGAGGCGCGCGACAGCATGGTCGAGGTGTGGATCGGCGCCGACCGGATCAGCCGCGACGACGATCAGAGCAAGCTCGTGATGGGCCGGGACGAGTTGCTGATCGTCAACCACGGCGAGCGGTCCTACACCGTGCTCGAGCTGCCGGTCGATTTCAAGAAGCTGATCCCCCCGGGGATGGAGGCGGAGGTCGAGAAGTGGAAGCTCGAGGCCAAGGTCACGCCCGGCGAGGAGCGGCGCAAGATCGGCGACTGGAACACCCGCCGCTACACGATCGAGGTGACCAACCCGATGGCGCTGGCGGTGCGCACCGAGATGTGGACGACCACCGAGCTGGAGATCGACCTCGAGGCCTACCACCGGTTCGCGCGGCAGATGCTGGCGCTGCAGCCGGGCACCGCCGAGCTGGCCTCGGAGATGGCGAAGGTCGAGGGCTTCCCGGTGCTCCAGGAGACCACGGTCGACATCGGCGGCGGCACGGTGACCACCCGCGAGGAGCTGGTCTCGGTCGAAGAGAAGGCGCCGCCGGCCGACGCCTACGGCGTGCCCGAGGGCTACCAGCGCGCCGAGCCGCCGACGGCGCCGCCGCCAGGCTGACCGCTAACCGCCGACCATCGACGACCACGCCGCACTGCTCCCGCTCTCGCGGCCGAGCGCTGCGCCGGAGGCGCAGGGCGAAGCGCCCTGTGAGCGGGGACTCTACGGCGTGGTGGAAGACCACGCCGCAGTGTCGCCGCTTTCGAATCCGTCGGCGAAGATCGGCGGCGCGGTCACCGCGTAGCCGCAGCCCTGGTAGATGGCGACGATCTGGTCGATGTCGGCCGGGTCGTAGCCGAGGTCGATCGCCGCCTGGAGCACCGCCTGCGCCGCCCCGAGCTGGTTGGTGCCGCCGTTGGTCATCGCCAGGCCCTCCCAGTGGGCGGTGACGGTGGCGTCGCGGCCGATCGCGTCCCACACCTGCATGTTGCACGACGACCAGAACTGGCCGTCGGTGTGGATCTGCCCGGTCAGGCCGCCCGGGTAGGTGTGGGTGTCGGTCCAGTTGGTCACCCGGCCCGGCCAGAACGGGTTGTGGCCGTCCCAACTGAACACCCACTGGTGCTCGGGGTCGGCGGGGGTCCAGTGGCCGAAGCTGCGGCTGTACTCGGCGGCGGCGAAATCGCCCACCCCCTCGGACAGCCCCTCGACCTGCGACAGCGACCCGCCGGTGACCCAGTCGTGGAGGCCGTGGCCCAGCTCGTGGACGATGACGTCGGCGTCCTCGGCGTCGTCGACCCCGCCCTCGCCGAAGCGCAGGCGCCCGGTGCCCGAGCTGTAGGAGGAGTTGTCGGCGCCGTTGAAGCCGTGCGGGTCGTACTGCACGCCGCCCGGGTACTGGTGCGGCTCGATCGCGAGGCCGAGCGTCTCGTTGAGGTAGCGCATGTAGGTGTCGATCTGGTAGTAGGTGTTCGCCGCCTCGAACGCGTCGGGCGAGCGCGTGAAGGTCCAGGCCGAGCTGCCCTGCGTGAAGCACCCCTTGAACGGGGTGTCCCAGTCCACGCACTCCGCCCACGGCCCGGTCAGGCTGAAGGTGCCGGCGTTCTCGTCGACGTCCAGGAGCGTGCGGCTCGCGACCTCGTTCGTGAGCTCGGCGGTATCGGCGTCGGCGCCGTCGACGAAGCCGGTGTCGCCGTAGGTGGCGTTCGCGGTCGACAGCGGGTCGGGATCGAACACCGTGGCGGTGCCGTCGACCGTGCCGTAGAACGCGCGGTCTTCGGCGCCGAAGACCTCGCCGGTCGCGGCGTCGACCATCACCTGCCACTCGCCGGCCGGCGCCCGCCGGGCGGCGACGTCGACCTGCCAGGCCAGGCGCCCGCCGCCCGCGCCCGGGACGACGACCAGCCCGGCGCGCTCCCAGACGACGCCGCCCTGGACTCCGAGGTAGTCGAGCGCGATCGCCCGCGCCGCCGCCGCCGCGAGCGCCGGCTCGGCCGCGGCGACCGCGAGGTCCGGCCGGTAGCCGCTCGCGACGTGGGTCACCCGCCCGTCGCGGTCGAGCTTGACCGCGAGGTCGGGGCCCCAGACCGGGATCCCCGCCACCGTCTGGCGGAAGCGGACGACCGTGCCCGAGGGACCGCTGCGCACCATCCTCGGCTCGAGATCGGCGAGGTCGGGGTCGAGCCCGAGCGCGGCCGCGGCGGCGCGCAGGTACTGCCGCGCCATCTCCTCCGGGGTGCCGGGATCGGTCGCGTAGCCGACCCGGTAGAGCGCGACTGGCCGGCCGGTCGCGGCGTCGACGCTGCGATCGCCTTCGAAGCGGGTCGGCGCCGGCGCCGAGAACGGGATCTCGAGGCGCGACGCCGGCCGCGGCTTGGCCGCCTCGGCGGCGGGGAGGGCGGCGAGCGCGGCGAGGGCGACGGCGGCGAGCGCGGCGGCGAGCGGACGGGATCGGACGGCGATGCGCATCGGCGGATCTCCTCGGATCGGGGTGGACCGGAGGCGGTGGATGGTGCCCGGAGGAGCACGCAGTATAGCGCAGCGAGCGGGCTCGCTTGGGGCCGCCAGCGGCGTGCTTTGCCCCCCCGGCCAGCGCAGCGTGCGTGCCGGCCCCGGCGCTCGGCGCCCCCCGCGGCGGCCGCTTCCGTGCAGCCGTCGGCGCCCGGCAGCGACGACGTGACGGCCGACATGCCGCTCTCGGTGGCGTTCGCGTCATTTCGGCTACCGCCGCCGGCAGTCCCGC
>CAZNIX010000439.1:0-4133 GCA_964573125.1 uncultured Thermoanaerobaculia bacterium | reverse complement strand
GCGTCTTGCCGATCCCCTCGACGTCCCCGAGCCGCCGGTAGCGCCGCTCGGCCCGGCCGAGCAGGCGCTCGGCCTCCCCGAACCGCCGCTGGTCCTGGCGGAGCGATGCCTCGAGGCTCCAGAGAGCGGCCTCCTCGTCGCCGTCGGCGGGCCAGCTCTCGAGGCGCTCGTGGACCAGCCGCCAGAGCGCGTCGCCGCCCTGCAGCTCGCCCAGGACCCGCAAGACGTTCGCCCGGTCGGCCATCGTCCGCGTCGCCAGCCGCTCGACGAACGCCTCGCCGTAGACCGGGCGGGGGACGCGGTGGACGACGGCGTCGGCCTGCTCGAGCCGGTGGAGCGCCTCGGCCGGCGAGCGCCGCAGCGCCGTCCGCGCCTCCTCGAGCAGGAGGCGGACGAGATGCGGACTGCGCATCCGCCAGCCCTGCGGGGCGTGGACCTGGCGCCGGCGCTTCTCGGCCACCAGGGCGAGCGCCTGCTCGGGCCGCAGGTCGAGCAGGAGCCGGAAGTCCTCCTCGGCGGCCTCGACCTCGGCCTCGTGGCAGCGCACCAGCTCGGGGACGCGGCGCTCGGCGGAGTCGAGGACCGCGGCGTAGCGCGCCCGCACGCGGCGGCGCCGGCGGTCGCGGATCTGCTCGAACGCGCGGTAGGCGCCGTCGCACTCCGGGCACAGGTCGCGCAGGTGGGCGAGGGCGCGCCGGGCGAGCTCCTCGAGGCTCCGCAGCGACCAGAGACCGCTCAGGAGCCGGAGCAGCTCGTGGACGGTCAAGTGCCGGTGCGGCGCGGGAGCGGGCAGGGCGTTCATCGCCGATCGTGAGTCGGCATTTACTTTAGCGCATGGTCGCGGAGAGGCGCGACGGCGCCGGCTCAGTCCACTCCGAGTGCGTGGTTCGCCCCGGTGACGCGACTCCGAGTGCACGGCCGTTGCCGCGGCGGGCTTGTACCCCGAGTCGCGGACCGCGGGCAAACCGCGGACGCGGAGTGGACTGCGGGCCGTCAGCGTCGCTTCCGCAACGGATGGCCCTACCCTTCGCGCCGGTGCGCAAACCGGAGGGATCGGGAATGAGTTCAGACCGGCCACCTGAGGAGCCGGGCTCGGCGCGCGAGCGCGAGCCGCCGGTGCGCGTCTTCACCGATGAGGCCCTGGCTCGCCTGCGCCTGCGCGAGGAGTCGCCGGCCGCCGGGGAGGCCGAGCTGTCCGGCCCCTGGCGCGTCAGCCGCCTGGCGGACGGCGGCTTCGCGCTCTTCCGCCCGGCCGAGCAGGAGTCCGGCGAGCCGCCGCTCGCGGTCTTCGCCGATCGACACCTGGCGCTGATGGCCGCGGCGGCGCTTCCCGGCGTCGGCCGCGAGGAGCTGTTCCGCGTCGATCCAGAGGCGGTCGGGGCGGGCTACCCGCTGCTCCGATCGGGTTGCGAGGTCGGCGCCCTCCGCGTCTTCCTGGCGGACCTCGCGCGCTCGCTCCATGTCCTCGAGTGCGTCGTGCGTTCGCCGGCGGCCTTCGCGCTCCTGCTCGAGGCGGCGGGTCCGACGGTGCTCGAGCGCGCGGGCGCGGAGCTGGGCCTGCGGCTGGTGGCGCTGCCCGATGACAAGGAGGGGTGAGAGATGACGGAACGGCGGAAGGGCAAGACCGCGGGCGGCCGGGGGGCCGGCCGCTCGCCGCAACTCAAGCCGGAGCGGGTCCAGGCGCGCTGGATCGTGGCTGCTCCGGTCGAGCTGGTCTGCATTGTGGACTATGGAACCCCGGACGAGGAGGGCATGGTGAACCTCGAGCTGCGGGAGCCGACCGAGGTGCGCGGCTTCCTGGTCGGGCCCGCCGGGGAGTCGGAGGCGGCTTCGCTCCGGATCGAGAAGCTGCGCCTCCAGGTGCCGATGCCCCCGCGGCAAGCGCCGGCCGAGCCCGGCCGGCGGAAGCGGCGGTCCACCGCTCCGAGCCGGCGAGCCCGCCGAGCTCCGCCATGAAACGGGGAGCCGACTCGGCAGTTCCGGGGGGCACCGGCCAGGGCGGCGACTCCAAGCGCGAACCCACCGCCGGGGCCGACCGCAGTCGGGAAGTCGCTTTGCCGCTGAGCAATCCCTGCGGTCCCTGGATGGACCCCGACGAGGCCGAGCAGGTGGACCGCGAATACGAACGAGGGCGAAGAGGGGGTTGAGGACCGGGCCGAGCCGGACGAGGAGACCAGCAGCCATGCCTGACCAAGAAGCCGATGTTACAGAGCCACCAGTCCGCACAGTGGTCGAAGTACCCGCCGAGCTACAGCCCCGGTGCCACGCCCACTCCCCCGAGCAGCCGTCGCTGGTGTGCCGCCGGCCAGCCGGCCACGACGGGTGGCACGAGAGCGCGGGCGGTGAACAGTGGCCCGAGCCGGCGCCGGTCCCGACGGGCGGCGACAGCGAGCACGTCGTGCTGCGGTACACCTTCCTCGTCCAAGTGCTGCCCGAGGACGCCCGGGCGCTCGAGCGCGCCGCCGCACGCATGGAGGAGTCCGCGCGTGAGGTCCACGACCACGACGTGGACTTCCCGACCGCCATCGAGGCCGCCGCCAAGGACCTGCTGGCCGTAGCCGAGTACCTCGACCACTACGGCGACAACCGCGGCGATGATCTGCAACGGAACGAGTTCGCGATCGCCGCCGCGGTGTTCAAGGTCGTGCCGCAGCTCAGGCGCTCCGCGGCGCTTCTGTGCGGCGAGATCGATGCGGCTCGGAGACACGAAGCGGAGGCGGACGACCCGCCGGACGGCGCGGCCCCGGCCGAACCGGTGAGGCCGTGAAGCCGCCGCGATCGGTTCTCAGCCGCGCCTCCACCGTCGCCGAGGCGCCCGCCGACCTCCGGCCCCGCGAGCGGCTCCTGGCCGGCGGCGCTCAGGCCCTCTCCGACGCCGAGCTGCTCGCCGTGGTGCTCCGCAACGGCCGGCCGGGCCGGTCGGCTCTCGACCTCGCGTCCGAGCTGCTGATCGAGGCCGGGAGTCTCCAGGGTCTTGCCGGGGCCTGCTTCCACCGG
This sequence comes from uncultured Thermoanaerobaculia bacterium, assembly GCA_964573125.1. GTDB lineage: Bacteria > Acidobacteriota > Thermoanaerobaculia > Multivoradales > JBCCEF01 > CAVSQV01. The sequence goes on along the minus strand of CAZNIX010000439.1, from coordinate 1,136 downwards.
CTGCGCCGGCCCGGCGTCGGGCGCGCCAAGGTGGCGGCGGTGCTCGCGGCGACCGAGTTGGCCTGCCGGATGGCGGCGGCCCAGGTGCCGGAGCGCCGGCTGCTCTCGCAGCCGGCGAAGGTCGCGCGCTGGCTCGACCTGCGCTACGGCCACCTCGGCCAGGAGATCATGGGTGCGTTCTTCTGCAACGCCTGCCACCGGCTGCTCGCCGAGCGCGAGCTGTACCGGGGAACCCTCCACCGCGTCGCCGTGGAGCCGCGGGAGGTTCTCCGCGAGGGGCTCCTGCGCGGCGCCGCCGCGATGCTGCTGTATCACATCCACCCGAGCGGCGATCCGAAGCCGAGCCGCGACGACGTGCTGTTCACCCGGCGCATGGACCGCGCCGGCCAGGTGATCGGCCTGCACCTCGTCGACCACCTGATCGTCGCCAACGGCGGCTCGTGGGTGAGCATGCGCGAGCGCGGTGGATGGTGAGCGAGCGCGACCCGTTCGACGACCTGATCGCCGAGATCGCCCGCGTCAGCGACCCGGAGACGTTGACGTGGCTTGAAGGCGAGGTAGGTCGCTGGAACGACTTGTGGAAGGAATGGGTGGCGGTCCAGCGCGAGCGCGGGCGTCGCCTGGACTCGGGTTTGATGGAACGGATCGAGCGCGCAGTCAAGGAGCGGCGGGCCGAGCTTCCGCGAGGAGCCGCACAGCCTGGTTCCAACATAGGCCAGCCGCGGTCGTCCGCTGGCTCGCCGAGCAGCCGTGGACCTCGCGCACCTGGTGCGGGAACGACCGGACCTCTCCCACGGCCAGCGATCGTACGGCGGGTCGCCCCGCCCCCTAGAGGCCGGCGATCACCCTGAGCTGCTCGTAGTCTTCGGGCTTGAGTGCCTTGCGGCCGAGGAAGTCGATCGCTTCGCGAGCCTTCTGGAGTCTCTCGCTCAGGGAAGGAATCGCTTGGGTGTGATTCCGCACGTCCTGTAGAACGGTGAGGACGTCCGCGAAGGCCTTGGACTGTTCGGTCCGGAGGTCGTCGACCTCCGTCGTGAGCCTCTGCACCCGGCTGTCCAGACCCTGCACCCGGCTGTCCAGGCCCTGCACCCGGCTGTCCAGGCCCTGCACCCGGCTGTCCAGGCCCTGCACCCGGC
>CAZNIX010000438.1:0-4135 GCA_964573125.1 uncultured Thermoanaerobaculia bacterium | reverse complement strand
CCTCGCCCGCCTCGACGACGACACCCTCGACGCCGCCGAGCGCCGCCTGCGCGCCGCCGGCCGCGCCGAGCTGGAGCGCCAGGCCGCCGCCTCCCTCGCCGCCGTCGCCGGCCGCCTCCCCGCCGCCGAGGTCGACGCCGCCAAGGATCGCCTGCTGCGCCGCCTCCTGCGCAAGCGGATCGGCCTGCCGGTGCTGTCGCTCTTCGCGCCCGAGGCGGAGGCGGGGGAGGGAGTCCATGGCGATCGCTGAGAAGATCCTGGCGCCCGTGTCCCGCACCGTCACGGCTGCCGTGATCCTGTCGTTCCTCGCCTTGGCCGGCTGTGACGGACGGGAGCCCGCGAGCTTCGTCCTGCTCGAACACGATCCTGCCGATCTGCCCAGCGCGGTCGCGGCGGCGGTCGAGCGTGAATCGCCGGGATGCCGGGTGAAGACCGCATATCGCATCTATGCGGTCGGCTCCTGGGGCCATTACCAGCTCGAACTGGCTCGGCCCGACGGCGGGACGCTGTGGGTCGAACTGACGGCGGAGGGCGAGGTCGTGGGCCCGGAGTTGGTGGTCGGACGCCACGCGCCCACCGACCGCAGCCGGAGCGCGACCTGACGGGTTCGCGCGAGAGCGTCGCATGGCCTACCTCTTCGAGTGGGACTGGGCGAAAGCAGCGTCCAACGCCCGTCAGCACGGGGTGACGTTCGACGAGGCATCTACCGTGTTTGCCGACCCGCTCGCCGTGCTGAAACGCGACCCCGATCATTCCTACGGCGAGGCGCGGAATCTCCTGCTCGGGATGTCGGACCGGCAGACGCTGTTGGTGGTAGCCTTCTGCGAACGGCCGCCGCGCACCCGTCTGATCTCTGCTCGACGGGCCACGCGGCAGGAGCGAGCGAGCTATGAAGGCACGTAGGGTCGAAGAGCCGGCTGAGGATCGGGACACCATGCGTCCGGAGTACGACTTCTCGGACGGGGTGCGGGGCGTGACCGCCGCGAGATACGCGCAAGGCGCCAACGTCGTCGTCATCGATCCGGACGTTCTCGATGTCTTCCCCGATGGACCGTCCGTGAACGAGGCGCTTCGCGCGCTGGCGCCGGTCATCCGGCACCGGCGGCGGACCGGAGGCAGGACGAAGCGGGGGGTCTCGTCGCCGAGATGAGCCGTTTCCGCCGAGTTCAGGAACTGATCTCGCAGCTCCCGGAGGGTCATTCTGCGAGCGGCTGACCCGATTGTTCCTGCGCTCGAGTACTTTCTGTCGCTCGATCAGGTTCCCGGCTTCGCAAAGAAGCTCCAAGAGCTGAGGCTGAAGTCGGTAGGCCCCGCCACGACGAATGCGCGAACAGTGCAGTGGGCAAGCCTGTGCGCCGAGGTCGGCGGGATCGCGCTGCTCGGAGCGACGTTGCGCCTGCCGATCCTGCGGTTCAATGATCACAGTCGCCGCGCCGAGCGTGCGAAATCGGACTGCGACCTGGTGGTGGTCCTGAACGGCCGTGAGACGTACGTCGAGATCAAGAGGAGGGCGCGCGAAGACGAGCAGAGCCTTCCCGCGCTACTCGAAGAACGCCTGGTCGAACTTCAGAGCGAGCTGCCGTACGGCATCAGCGTGGACTTCAGCCGTCGCCAGGTTCGCCGTGATAAATGGCCGGAGTCCGAGTCAGTCCTTGGCGTCGTGCGGGACCACGTGAAAGTGTTCGAGCATCAGAGAGCGCAAGGTGAGTGCTTCGGAGAAGAGACGCCGCCGTCGATCGGAATCGGTCCGATCGTCCTGTCTTTCTACGTGAAGCCAGAGGAGCCGTTGGAAGGTCTGGGCGTCGGCTTCGATCCGGACTGTGCGGAAGACCTGAAACCCTACCTCCTCGGTCCCGGTGGGATCGGTCGGGACGGCAAGCCCATGATGCCAAAGGTGCAGGAGGCGATCGATAAGGGTGCCGACTATCTCTTGTGCCGCGTGTCCCGCTGGGACGGCTGGCACGAGATCGTCGAGGGATGTTTCGGCCGGGTGGACTGGATCAGCCCGTGGGCATGTTTCGCGCCGGAGAGCTGCCTCCGGGACCTGCGTGGGGTGGTCCTCTTCTCGCGCTATGACGACTTCTGCGTTATCAACAATCCAGCCACCGAGGATGACCCATGGCTCCCTGGACAGCCAAGCCTCGAATCCGCCTTCAGGAGCTAATCGCCGCCGCTGCTTTCGCGCTCGTCTCGCCGGTGGCCGCCTCCGCCGAGGACTGGCCGCAGTGGCGCGGGCCGTCGCGGGACGGGGTGGTGCCGGCTGCGAACGCACCCGCGGCGTGGCCGGAGGCGCTTCGTCTGGTCTGGCGGGTCGAGGTGGGCGAGGGCTACTCCTCGCCGGTGGTCGCGGGCGGGCGGGTCTTCGTCCACGGTCGGCGCGACCCGGAGGAGGTCGTCGTCGCGGTCGAGCTCGCGACCGGCAAGCCGCTGTGGGAGCAGCGGTACCCGGCGCAGTTCGGGAAGAACCAGTACGCGGTCGACATGGCGAAGGGGCCGCACGCGACGCCGCTGGTCGCCGGCGACCGGCTGTTCACGGTCGGGGTGACCGGGATCGTCACCGCGTGGGACGCCGCCACCGGCCGCCGGCTCTGGCGCCGGGACTTCTCCGGCGAGATCGACACCTCGAAACTCTTCTGCGGCACCGCCGCCTCGCCGCTCGCGCTCGGCGGACTGGTCGTCGTCCAGGTCGGGAGCGACATCCACGGCGGCCAAGTCCTCGGGCTCGACCCGGCGACCGGTGAGACCCGGTGGGAGTGGCGCGGTCTTGGGCCGGGCTACGCCTCGCCGGTCGCCATCGAGGTCGCGGGGCAGCGGCAGCTCGTGACCCTGACCAACGGCTCGATCGTCGGCCTCGACGCCGGCACCGGCAAGGAGCTGTGGTCGGTGCCGTTCCCGGACGAGTGGCACGAGAACATCGTCACCCCGGTCTGGACCGGCTCGCTCTTGGTCGTCTCCGGCACCCGGCAGGGGACCCACGCCTACGCGCTCGCGCGCGGCGACAGCGGCTGGCGGGCGACCCAGGTCTGGCACAACCCGGAGGTGGCGATGTACATGAGCACGCCGGTGCTCGGCGACGGCCTCCTCTACGGCCATTCCGCCAGGCGCAAGGGGCAGTTCGTCGCGCTCGACGCCGCGACCGGCGCCATACGCTGGGCGACCGAGGGGCGCGAGGGGGAGCACGCCTCGGTGCTCCTCACGCCGGGGCACGTGGTCTACCTGACCGAGGGAGCGGAGCTGATCGTCACCCGCCGCGGCGGAGGTTCGTTCGCGCCCGAGCGCCGGTACCGGGTAGCCGAAGCCGCGACCTGGGCCTCGCCGGTGCTCCTCGGCGGCGATCTCCTGGTGCGCGACGCGACCGGCCTGCTTCGCCTGACCCCCGCCCCAGCGGACGGACCGCCGGCGGCGCCAGGCGGCTGAGCGCCGGCCAGCCCGGCGCCGGCGTCACGACGGCCACACGCGCCGGAGGCCCGGCAGCGGCGCGGGAAGGCTGCCGCCGGCTCAGCCGCCGGACCACGCCCCGAGGAGGCGGCGCAAGAGCACGAGCTGACCGACGTGGTAGGCGTTGTGGTCGGCGAGGAGGAGCGCCTCGTGGAGCATGGTCGGGCCGTCGTCGATCCACGGCAGGGGCTCGAGCAGGTCGCGCTCCGGGTCGGCGACCAGGTCGCGCATCGCTTGCAGGTCGCGGCGGAAGGCCTCGGCGCTCGCGTCCCAGGCGCCGGGGTCGGGCGGCTGCGGTTCGGCCGGCCAGTAGCCGTCGGGCCACGGGGCGGAGACGTGCTCGGGGTCGCGGCTGTAGTCGAGGATGTCGCGCTGGGCGAGGCGCAGGTGCTCGAGGAGTTGCCAGCCGGAATAGGGGAGCCCCTCGGCGCGGGCGCCGCGCAGCGCTTCCGGCCAGTCCTCGACCGCGCGGTCGAAGCTGGCGTGGGCGCTCTGGCTGTCGAGCAGCGCCAGGACGTGGTCGCGCAGAGACTGATCGTCGGGCATCGGGATCGACGATAGCAGGCGGCGGGCGATCCGGTCGGCGGCGCGCCGGGCCGCCGGCGGCGCCGCGAGCGTCGAGGCCGGGATCGCGATGGCGCCCGGCGCGCGCTCGGCCCGCTGCGCCTCGCGGCCGAGACCCCGGGCGCCGGCGCCG
>CAZNIX010000437.1:0-4149 GCA_964573125.1 uncultured Thermoanaerobaculia bacterium | reverse complement strand
GGCTGGGCGCTCGCCGCCTACCTGGCCGGTCCCGGCGGCGGCGCTCCGGGGGCGATCCCCGGACGGGCCGCCGCGCGGCCGGCCCCGGGTCGCGCCGGAGGCACGTCCGGGAGCGCCGACGGCGCCGCCCTCGAGGAGTCGGCGCCGCTCGACCCCGCGGCCTTTCCGCTCGCGGTCGAGCGGGTGGTGCTCGACCCCGGTCACGGCGGCGACAGCTTCGGCACACGCACGCCGTCGGGGCTGTCCGAGAAGGAGCTGGCGCTCGACATCGCCGTGCGCGTCCAGGAGTTCCTCGAGCGCCGCGGGTTCGAGGTCGTGCTCACGCGCGACGGCGACGCCGACCTGCCGCTCGCCGAGCGGGCGCGGCGGGCCAACGACGAGGGCGCGGACCTGTTCGTCTCGATCCACCTCAACTGGATCGAGAACCGCCGCGTGCGCGGGGTCGAGACCTACTACCTGGGGCCGACCGACGACCCGTTCCTGACCCAGCTCGCGGCGGCCGAGAACCGCGACTCCGGCTACTCGCTGGCCGACCTCAAGAAGCTGGTCGAGGAGGTCTACGTCGGCGCCCGCCAGCAGGAGTCGCGGCGGCTCGCCGAGCACGTCCAGGCGGCGCTCCTGACCGCCCTGCGCGGGGTCAACCCCGGGGTCGAGGACCGCGGGGTCAAGACCGCGCCGTTCATCGTCTTGATGACCGCCGAGATGCCGGCGATCCTCGCCGAGGTAAGCTGTCTCTCCAACGAGCGCGAGGCGGAGCTGCTCGCCCGCCCGCTCTACCGCGAGCACATCGCCGAGGCGGTCGCCGCCGGCATCCGCGCCTACGCCGAGTCGCTCGCCAATCCGGACCTCGGAGGCATGAGCTCATGAGCGAGAAGAGCAAACCGCCGCTGCGCGTGGGGATCGACCTCGGGACCTCGCGCAGCTCGATCTCGACCTCCGACGGCCAGCGCCACGTGGTCGACAGCTACGTCGGCTGGCCGGTCGACATGGTCGCCAAGAAGGTGCTCAAGCGCGACGTCCTGGTCGGACGCGAGGCGCTCGACAACCGTTCGATGCTCGAGCTGGCGCGCCCGCTCGAGGAGGGGCTGATCAAGGAGGGCTCGAGCCGCGACGAGGCGGCGGTGAGGGAGCTCCTGCGCCACCTGCTCAAGCTCGCCGGCGTCGAGCCCGGCGGCAACGGCCGCGTCGACGCGGTGGTCGGCGTCCCCGCCGAGGCGCTGCGCGTCAACAAACAGAGCCTGCGCCGGGCGCTCGAAGGGCTGGTCGGCGGGCTGATGATCGTCTCCGAGCCGTTCGCGGTCGCCTACGGCCTGGAGGCGCTCTTGCACACGATGATCATCGACATCGGCGCCGGCACCGCGGATTTCTGCGTCATGAAGGGACGGCTCCCGACCGAGGAGGACCAGCGCACCCTGACCCTCGCCGGCGACTGGCTCGACGAGCAGCTCGCGGGCAAGATCCGCGAGCGCTATCCCGAGGCGGCGTTCTCGATCCACATGGTGCGCGCCTGGAAGGAGCGCCACAGCTTCGTCGGCGAGCCGCGCGCGCGCGTCGTCGTGCAGGTGCCGGTCAACGGCAAGCCGACCGAGATCGACATCACCGAGCCGCTCCGCGCCGCCTGCGAATCGCTCCTGCCGCCGGTGATCGAGACCATGGTCGACCTGCTCACCCGCGTCGAGCCCGAGTACCAGGAGCGGGTGCGCAACCACATCATCCTCGCCGGCGGCACGGCGTTGATCGGCGGCCTCGACAAGCGCCTCGAGCGCGAGCTGGCCGAGATCGGCGGCGGCAAGGTCAAGGTGGTCAAGGACCCGATCTACTGCGGCTCCGACGGCGGGCTCGCGATCGCGCTCGACGCCCCGGACAGCGACTGGGAGAAGCTCTCGGCCTAGGCGGCGGACGATGGGGGAGCTGGTCCTGATCGTCGACGACGAGCCGGGCATCCGCTCGGCGCTCGCCGGCATCCTCGCCGACGAGGGGTTCGACACCGTCGCCACCGGCAGCGGGAGCGAGGCGGTCGACCTCTACCGCGAGCGCCGGCCCGACGTCGTCTTCCTCGACATCTGGCTGCCCGATCGCGACGGCCTGGAGACCCTGCAGTCGCTGCGCGAGGCCGACCCGGCGGCGGCGGTGATCATGATGTCCGGCCACGGCACCGCCGCGACCGCGGTCAAGGCGATGAAGATGGGCGCCTACGACTACCTGGAGAAGCCGCTCTCCTACGGCCGCGCGGTCGAGGCGGTGGCGGGCGCGCTCGACTACCGGCGCTCGGCCGGCTCGGCGCGCGGCCGGGTGGGCGCGCTCGAGCTGGCCTCCGACAAGCTGCCGACCGCCTACGAGCTGCGGCCGCCGCCCGCGCTGCCGCTGCTCGCGACCTCGACCGAGCCCCAGCGCACGATCCGGCGGTCGACCGTGCTCTACGGCCACGGCCTGCACTCGGGGAGCCCGACCGGGATGGCGATCCAGCCGCTGCCCCCCGACCGCGGCATCCACTTCGTGACCCTGCCCGCGGGGGCGACCATCCCGGCTCACGCCGACGCGGTGGCCGACACCGACTACGCGACCACGGTCGGCGCCAACGGCCACTCGATCCGCACCGTCGAGCACCTCCTCTCCGCGCTCCACGCCTACGGCGTCACCAACCTGCTGATCAAGGTCCACGGCGAGATCCCGGCGCTCGACGGCTCGGCGCTCGAGTTCTGCAAGACGCTCGAGGAGGTCGGGCTCGAAGAGCAGGGCGTGCCGCGCCGGGAGCTGGTCATCGACCGCCGCTACGAGGTCGGCAACGGCGCCGGCAAGTCGCTCGCGATCGAGCCCTGCGACGGCTTCGCGGTCTCCTACCTGCTGCGCTACCCGCCGCCGCTCGGCGAGCAGTTCTACGACTTCACGCTCCGCTCGCCCGCCGACTACCGGCGCGAGATCGCCCCCGCGCGCACCTTCGGCTTCATGCGCGACCTCAAGATGATGAACGAGCTGGGGCTGGGCAGCGGCGGCCGGCTCGACAACTTCATCCTGGTCGGCGACGACGCGGTGATCAACACCGAGCTGCGCTTCCCCGACGAGTTCGTGCGCCACAAGATCCTCGACGTCGTCGGCGACCTCTACCTGCTCGGCTACCCGATCCGCGGCCGGGTGACGGCGCGGCTCACCGGGCACCGCGACAACATCGCGCTGCTCAAGGCGATCCAGGCGGGCTGATCGGTCCGGGTTCGGGCGGCGCTCCTCACCGGGCCGGCGGCGTTGCGGCGTAGAGCCGTCCCAGGCCGGTGGGCGTCGACACCGCGACCAGCCGGTAGCCCGCGGCGAGCGGGCCGGCGAGGGCGCGGTCGTCCGGCCGGCCGAGGTCTTCCGCGGGCGCGCCCCAGAGCAGGACGAGGTCCGGCCGGCCGGTGGGGCTGCGCTCCGCGAGCGGCAGCGCCGCGCCGGGATGGCCGCCCGCGCCCGCGGCGCCGCCGGCCGGCCGCGGCGGCTCGCCCGGGAGGCGATAGGGCACCGGGAAGTAGGGGAGCGCCGCCTGGTAGAGGTCGAGCGGCACGATCGCGTTCTCGCTCTCGGCCGCGCGCGGCCGGCGAGGGCGGTGTACTCCTCGAGGTAGGGCGAGATCTCGGCGTACTCGGCGGCGTGGAAACCCGCGAGGCCGAGCGCGACCAGCGCGGGGCCGACCTGGCACGCCCGCCGGAGGAAGCCGGCCAGCGGCTGCGCCCCCAGCCAGAGGACGAGCAGGAGCAGGAAGAGGAGCGCGAGGCGGTGGGAGATCCAGCCGCCGCCGGCCGCGGCGTCGGGCGCGACCAGGTAGAGCAGGAGGCCGCCGCCGGCCGCCGGTAGGAGGGCGTCCGCCGGCGTCCAGCGCCGGTCGTGCAGCTTGCGCACGAGCACCGTCCCGGCCGCGACGGCGAGGAGCGCGGCCAGGGCCGTCGACAGCCACAGCTCCCGGCGCTCGAAGGAGGCGAGCACGTCAAGCGTGACCAGCGCGCGCAGCCGCGCGGCCAGCGGCATCCAGCGCATCGGCTCCTCGGGTTGCTGGCGCACGGCGAACGCGACCGCGAGCGCCAGCGCCGGCGCGAGCGCAAGCATCGGCACGCCGCAGCGCCGGGCGAGCCGGCGCGAGAAGCGCTCGCCGCCTTCGCCGCCCGCCGCCCCGGCATCCAC
>CAZNIX010000436.1:0-4154 GCA_964573125.1 uncultured Thermoanaerobaculia bacterium | reverse complement strand
CGATCGCGGTGCGCGAGCCGCGTCGAGACCCGAGACGCGAGGCCGGCGGCCGGAGACCGGCCGTCGCCGCGGCGATCGGGGGGCGGAACCGGGTTCGTCGGCTCATCGTTCGCTCCTCCCGGCGGGGGCGCGCTGCGCCGCGACCGCCGCTGGCGCCGGCGCCTCGCCACCGCCCGGCGCCGGCTCGGGCTCGGGCTCCCTCCGCGCCTCCCGCTCCGGCTCGTCGCGCACCGTGTAGACCTCGCCGTCGCGCAGGTAGAGGCGCTCCATCTCGACGCGGGTGAACGGGCGTGCGCCGATGCGGTTGAAGATGCTCACCTGGTGGCCGCTCTCGTCGACCGCGCGGTCGCGGTCGAGGCCGCGCGAGAGCGCGAGCGCCGGGCCGTGGGTGTGGCGCCAGGCGACGAGCACCGGCGCCGGCCGGGGGCTGAAGCCGAGGTAGCCGGGGACGGTGTCGGGCGAGGTGAGCTGGAGCACCTTGAGGCCGCCCTCGCCGTCGGCGAGGTAGGCGAAGAGGCTGGCGTTGGTGGCGCCGATCTGGACGTCGCGCACGTCGGTCAGCCCGCGCACCCGGGTGTCGATGCGCGGCCGCTCGGGGCGCTCGATGTCGACGATCACCAGCCCCTCCTCGCCGGCGGCGACGTAGGCGTAGGTGCGCGCCGGGTAGACGCTCCACGCCTTGCCGAACCCGCCGAGGCGCGCCGCGAGCCGGGGCGCCGCCGGGTCGGTGATCTCGACCACCGCGAGGCCGTCGGCGTCGGTGACGAACGCGTAGCGGAACTGCACCGCGACCGAGGTCGGCTCGCGGAAGCCGGGGAGCACCGCCGCCACCCGCGGCGCGAGCGGCTCGGCGCAGTCGAGCACCACGAGCCCCGAGTCCGCGAGCACGTAGACCCAGGTGCCGGCGACGGTGAGGGCGGCGGCGCCGTCGAGCGCGCCGTCCGGGTTGAAGGTCAGCGCGCGGTCGAGGAAGTTGTTGCGCGGGTCGCCGTCGGTCAGGGTCGCGACGTCGATCGCGATCAGCCCCTCCTCGCGGTCGCCGACGAACGCGTAGCGGTAGATCGGGTGGATCGGCTGCTCGCGGTTCTGAGGTCCCGGCGTGCGGTCGAGCGCCATCGGCATGGTCGTCGGCAGCGCGACCGCGGTGGCGTCGCGGGTGGCGACGTGGGTGTCCTGGCCGAGCGGCGACACCGGGGCGGTGACGATCCGCTCGGAGAAGTCCCGGTTGTCGACGTTGGCGACGTCGAAGACCTCGAAGCCGCCGCGCCCCTTGGCCGTGAACAGGTACTCGCCGCGGAGCTGGAGGCTCACGATCTCGCCGCCCGCGCCGTGGTGGTGGTGCGCCTCTTCCAGCTCCAGCCCGCGCGCCTCGTGGGCGCGGTGGAAGTCGGGATAGGCGAGCCGGTGGAGGGTGCTCCCGATCACCGCCTGCGGCTCCTCCCACTCGGTCACCGCCACCGCCTCGAAGCCGTCCTCGCCGGTGCCCACCCAGGCGTAGTGGCCGACGAAGTTGACGAAGCCGGTGCCGAGGGTCAGCAGTTGCGCCATCCAGGCGTTGTTGTCGCCGGCGGCCGAGAGGTGGCAGTCGGTGCAGGCCTTGGTCTCGGCCGCGCGCACGGTGTGCGGCACGTGCGGGTTGAACGCCTGGCTCGAGAAGCCCGGGCGCGAGATCGGCGGCTGCTGGACGTAGAAGCGCTTGCGGCTGGCGTTGGTCGAGGACAGCACGAGCGCGCTCGAGGAGCGGAGCGGAGCGATCTTGTTCCCCTTGACGTCGCCGTTGATCCCCAGCATGTAGACGTCGGTGCGGATCACCTGCGGGTTGTAGGAGGCGTAGTTGCGCGTGGTGTGGCCCTCGTAGTGGTTGAGCTGCGAGAGGACGTTCGCCTCCTGCGGCAGGTGGCAGCCGAAGCAGGAGGTGATCCACGAGGAGTGGCAGGCGTAGCAGGTCATCCGGTCGTCGGCGTGGGCGAGCGGCGGCGGCGCAGAAGCCGGCGCGGCGGAACCGGCGGACGCGCTGGACGGGGCGGAACCGGCGGACGCGCTGGACGGGGCGGAACCGGCGGGCGCGGCGGGGTGCGCGGCCCCGGCGCGGACCGCGGGCGTACCGGGCGCGGTGTGGTTCCCCGGCGCGGACGGCTCCGCCGGCTCCGGCGCCCACGAGCCGTCAGAGCGCATCAGCTTCGCCCGCCGCGAGCGCTCGTTGTAGCGCGGGTGGCCGGGGGTGACGGTGTCGCGCACCTGCACCACCTCCCACTCGCGGTCCGGCTCGAGCATCGAGCGCTGATAGAGCGTCCCCCCCTTCCAGCGGAAGCGCCGCTCGCCCCAGGGCGTGACCGCGAGGGAGAGATCGGTGCCCCCCGGCGGCGCCGCCGGGCCGCTGGTGCGGAGGTTCGTCACCGCGCTCGCGGTGCCGTGGCAGTCGGCGCACTCGATCTCGATCGCGTCGCCGTACTCGCCGTAGAGGTTGCCGTCGCCGTGGACGTCCTGCGCGAAGTGGCAGTCCGCGCAGTGCATGCCGCGCTCGAGGTGGATGTCCTTCAAGTGGACGGCCTTGTCGAACCGGTCGGCGTCGTCGAAGGGCACCACCTTCCCCTGGGCGTCGAGGAGGTTGCCCTTGCGGTCGCGCTTGTAGACCGCGCGGAAGACCCAGCCGTGGCCGTGGTAGTCGGCGAACTGCGTGTGGCGGAGCTTCGGGTTCAGCTCCGACACCCGGGCGAGGAACTCCGGGTCGCCCCACAGCCCGCGCACGACCGCCCCCTCCGGGTTGGCCGCGAGCGCCGCCCGCTTCTCGGCCTCGGTCGGGTAGCGCTGCTCGGCCGGCCAGAGGTGCTCGCCGTCGGTCTCGTAGTCCCACATCGTGTAGCCGAGGTAGGTGTTGACGAACGCGTTCGGCTGGTGCATGTGGCAGCTCATGCACTGGCTGGTCGGCACCGCGCGGGTCAGGCGGTGGCGGATCGGGTGGCCGCTCTCGCCGCGCGGGATCGCGGCGTCGCCCGAGGCCGACCGCCCGCGGTGCCCGAACTCCGCCCACGGCCCGGAGTGGAGCGGCTCGCGGTCGTTGGCGTAGACGACGTGGCAGCCGGTGCAGCCGCTCGAGCGGTAGTCGCCCGGGTGGTCGTTGGTGCCGAGGAACGACAGGTGCGGGTCGTTGAGCCGGGTCTTGTGCAGGTTGATCAGAGCCGGGCTGATCCGCAGGCCGGTGCCGCGGCCGCGGTTGGAGAGCCGGATGTCGGGCCGGCCGGACTCCTCGAGCGGCGTCGGGTTGCCGATCTCGGGGAACGCCGAGGGCTGGACGAGGCCGCCGCGCTCGAAGGCGCGGAAGTACTCGCCGGGCTGGACGATCTCCCAGCGCGGGAGCGGGAAGAGCTGCGGCAGGACGCCGCGGGCGCGCTCGGCGGCGTCGGGCGGCGGGTTGGCGACGATCGCCTGCGCCTCGCCGTCGGGGCCGTAGCTCTCGCCGAGGAACGCCGCCTTCTCGGCGACGATGCCGTTGGCGTAGGCGGCCGCGGCCCAGAAGATCGACGACGTGGTCATCGGGCTCTTCGGGACGGCGTCGGCCTCGCGCGGGTGGCACGGGCCGCAGGTCTCGCGCGCGACCCGCAGGTCGCCCGGGTTGACGAAGCGGATGAACTCCGGCGACTCGTCGTCGAGCAGGGTGTAGCTGCGGATGGGGTTGGCGGAGCTGTAGGTGCCGTCGGGGCGCCGCCAGCGCTCGGGGTGGCGGGGGGCGACGTGGGCGCGCTGCATCGCCTCGGATGGTCCGCGGTCACCGGGCGACCGTCGGAAGCGGTCCCGGGGGGCGACGTGGGCGCGCTGCATCGCCTCGTCGTAGGCGGGGTCGCCGCGCCCGGCGCCGGCGGGGCGGGCGGGGGACGGGTCGCCGCCGTGGCAGTCGGTGCAGCCGAGCTGGACGGCGGGGGAGGCGTGCATCTTCTCGATGCCGGCGTGGCAGGTGAAGCAGCCGCGGCTGGCGGCGGCGGCGGCTTCGGCGGACTGGGCGAGGAGGGGTGAGCGGTCCTGGGCTGATACCGCTCGGCTGGCGGCGACCGCGGCGGCGGCGGCGAGGATCGCGCAGGCGGTGACGGCCAGCGGCCGGGAGGCGTGACTGCGGCGGCTCGCGGGGGGCGGGGTGAGGGGCTCCCTCCCAGGGCACG
>CAZNIX010000435.1:0-4197 GCA_964573125.1 uncultured Thermoanaerobaculia bacterium | reverse complement strand
GGCTTGAAGCGGTGGAGCAGCGGCGCGCCGCCGCGCGCGATGACCAGCGCCCAGCCGCCGTCGTCGACCAGCGCCAGGGCGGTCAGCGCGCCGGCGGCCTCCGCCGCCGGCAGCTCGAGCGCGGCGAGCGCGGCCAGGCTCTCGCCGGTGATCCGCCCGAGCCGCACGCCGGCGCCCCGGAACGCCGCCTCGATCTGGGCGAGGAGCGGCTCGAGGGCGAAGCCGAGCAGCAGGCGGTCGGGCTCCTCCTGCGCCGGCAGCGGCGGCACCAGCGCGGCGTCGACCCGCAGCTCGTCGACGCGGAACGGCACCAGCCGCTTGAGCTTCCAGCGCAGCACCTCGGCGCGCTCGGCGGCGCGCGCCGGGAGCGTCCCGGCCTCGGCGAACGCGACCCGCAGCCAGGCGTCGGGGACGGTCAGCGCGGCCTCCTTCACCGGCGCTCCGATCCGCCCGACCAGCCGCGCGACCGCGGCCGCGAACGCCGCCGGCTCGCGCAGCGGGCCGCCCAAGAGCCCGCTCTGGAAGCCCTCCGGCGGCAGCTCCTCGGCGTGCTGCTCGCGCACGGCGAAGCCGCCGTCCTCGCGGCCGAAGAACGCATAGGCGAGCCGCCCCGGGGAGAGGCCGAAGGCGTGCGGCGGCGCCGCCACCGGGCCGGCGCCGAACAGGCGGCCGAGCCGGGCGGCGAGCGTCGCGGCGCGCGCGCGGGCGGAGCCCGCCCGGACGGATGCAGTGCGCTCAGTCGACAAACGTGACCTTGTTGATCTCGCGCAGGGTGGTGATCCCCTGCAGCGCCTTCTCGAGCGCCGACTCGCGGAGGAAGGTCATCCCCTCCTCCTTGGCGACGCGCTTGATCTCCGACGCCGGCCGCTTCTCGAGGATCAGCTCCCGGATGTGGTCCGAGAGGTCGAGCAGCTCGGACACCGCCAGCCGGCCGTGGAAGCCGGTGCCGCTGCACTCGATGCAGCCGGCCCCCTCATAGAAGGTGTAGTCGCCGTACACCGCCGGGTCGAGCCCGCTCTCGACCAGGAGCTGGCGCGAGGCCTTGACCGGCCGCTTGCAGTCGAGGCAGATCTTGCGCACCAGGCGCTGGGCGAGCACGCAGTTGAGCGCGGAGACGAAGTTGTAGAGGTCGACCTTCATGTTCAGGAAGCGCCCGAGCACGTCGACCACGTTGTTGGCGTGGACGGTGGTGAACACCAGGTGGCCGGTGAGCGCCGACTGGATCGCGATCTGCGCGGTGTCCTCGTCGCGGATCTCGCCGACCATGATCTTGTCCGGGTCGTGGCGCAGGATCGAGCGCAGGCCGCGGGCGAAGGTCAGCCCCTTCTTCTCGTTGACCGGGATCTGGGTGATCCCCCGGAGCTGGTACTCGACCGGATCCTCGATGGTGACGATCTTGTCCTCCGAAGATTGGATCTCGGACAGACACGCGTAGAGCGTGGTGGTCTTGCCCGAGCCGGTCGGGCCGGTGACCAGCACCATGCCGTAGGGCTCGCGGATGAATTTGTGGAGCTTGCGCAGGGTCTCCTCGTCGAAGCCGAGGATCGAGAGCCGCAGGCTCTTGAACTCCTCGTTCATCGACTCCTTGTCGAGGATGCGGATGACGCAGTCCTCGCCGTGCACCGAGGGCATGACCGAGACCCGGAAGTCGATCGTCCGCCCCTTGAGCCGCAGCTTGAAGCGGCCGTCCTGGGGCACCCGCTTCTCCGCGATGTCGAGCTCCGACATCACCTTGATGCGGCTGATGATCGTCTGGTGGTGGCGCTTGTCGATCGGCTCCATCGCCTGGTAGAGCACGCCGTCGATGCGGTACTTGATCACCACCTCGGTCTCGCGGGTCTCGATGTGGACGTCGCTCGCCCGGCGCTGGATGGCGTTGAAGACCGTCGAGTCGACCAGCTTGATGATCGGGCTGGTGTCGGCCGTGATGCGGTCGATCGACAGGACCTCCTCGCCCTCCTCGTCCTCCGAGACGAGCTGGATGCGGAAGTCCTCGGTCGCCTCGTCGAGCACGCGCTGGGCGCTCTCGGATTTCTGCAGGATCTCCTCGAGCGCCGAGCGCACGCCGACCTTGACCTCGACCGGCTGGCCGAGCTGCATCTCCAGCTCGTCGATCTTGACCACGTCGGCGGGGTCGGCCATGACCACCGCCAGGCGGCCGTCGAGCTGGCGCTCGGGGAGGAAGCTGTAGCGCAGCATGAGCTCGAACGGGATGCGCCGGAAGAGGTCGTTGTCGATCCGGAAGTGCTCCATGTCGACGAACTCGAGGCCGTAGCGCTCGGCGAACGTGCGCGCCTCGGCGCGCTCGCGCTGGCGCCGGGCGCGCGCGCCCTCGACCGTCTCGACCCCGAGGTCGGGAACGGGCGGGGTGGGTTGGACCTCCGTGTCGATCGCCATGGGCTCCCCTCGTCGTCGCCGCGGACCGTCTACGATGTTCTAACGGCGCGCAGGGCGCCGGCGTCTAGCATCAGCTCACCGTGCCCAGCGCCCGGAACAGCGGCAGGTAGATCGAGACCAGCAGCAGGCCGATGATCAGGCCCATGAACACCAGCATCACCGGCTCGACCAGGGTCAGGATGCGCTGGAGCCGCGTCTCGGCCTGCTCGTCGAAGAGGTCCGAGACGTTGCCGAGCATCTCGTCGAGCGAGCCGGTCGCCTCGCCGACCTTGATCATGTCGATCGCCATCGCCGGGAACGCCCCGCTGTCGTCGAGCATGGCGTGGAACGGCTTGCCCTCGCGCACCATCTGGATGCGCGGCGCGAGCGCGGCGCGGATCGACGCGTTGCCGATCGCGGCCGTCGCGATCTCGAGCGCCGGCACGAGCGGCATGCCGCCGGTGATCAGAGTGCCGAGCGCGCGGCAGAACTCGGACAGCGAGAAGCGGTGGAGCACCTCGCCGAGGAGCGGCAACTTGAGCTTGGCGCGGTCGAGCGCCTCGGCGCCGCGCGCGGTGCGCGACCACGCCCGCAGCGTCAGCACGCCGGCCACCGCCGCGACCGCGAGCCAGACCCAGTTGGGCACCAGCACGACCTGGCGCGAGGTGAAGCCGGCGACGCCGAGCACGATGCGGGTGACCAGCGGCAGCTCGTTGTCCATGCCCTCGAAGAAAGCGCTGAACTTGGGCACGACGAAGAAGGTCAGCACCAGGATCATCGCGATCGAGAGCCCGATCAGCACCGCCGGGTAGACCAGCGCCGAGACCGCGCGCCGGCGGGCGTCGAGCATCAGCCGCTGGTAGCGGATGAAGCGGCGCACCACCGCCTCCAGCTCGCCGCTCCGCTCGCCGGCCTTGAGCGTCGGCGCGTAGAGGCGGGGGAAGACGTCGCCGTAGGCGGCGAACGCGTCGGAGAGGTCGGCGCCCGACTTCACCCGGTCGCGGATCTCGCCCAGCAGCGGCCGGAACGCGTCGTCCTCCATCCGCTCGAGCATGAGGTCGAGCGCCTGGAGCAGCGGTAGCCCCGAGCGCAAGAGCGCCGCCAGCTCCTGGTTGAAGATCAGGAAGCGCCGCGGCGCGACCCGGCGCCGGCCCCGGGAGAGGCCGGGGAGCAGGCGCGCGAGATCGAGGCCGCGGCGGCGGATCTCGAAGACGTGGAAGCCGCGGTGCTCGAGCTCGCGCCGGAGCGCGGACTCGTCGACCGCGTCGTGGCGCTGCTCGACGACCCGTCCTTCCGGAGTGCCCAGCCGGCAGACGTACTCCATCCCGTTCGGCTCCCTCAGTCCGGGTTCGCCGCGCGCCGCGGCGAAGGCGCGCCGGCGGCGACCGCCGGGGCGCCCCGGCGGCAGGTGATCGCCACCATCAGCGCGCTCGTGCTCGACTCGCTGCGCGCCAGGCCGAGCGTCACCGGGCGGTCGAGCCAGAGGTTGAGATTGGTGTGGATCAGCGGCGAGGCGCCGGCGGCGGCGGCGCGCTCGACCTGGAAGTCGCTGAGCCGGATGCGGCGGCCCTCGACCAGCGAGCCGAGGCGGAAGCGGACCGAGTAGCCGTCGCCCAGCTCGTAGGTCACCTCCTCGGTCTCGCGGCTGCGCAGCCTGGCCTCGGCGAGCAGCTCGTAGCGCTCGTAGCGGAGCAGCGCGCGCAGGCGGCGCTCGAGCTCCTCGGGCACGGCGTTGCGGGCCGCGGGCGGCGCCGCGGCCGGCGGCTCGGCGCCGGCCAGCGCGCGCACCACCAGCACCTCGAGGTCGAGCGGCTCGAGCGG
>CAZNIX010000434.1:0-4197 GCA_964573125.1 uncultured Thermoanaerobaculia bacterium | reverse complement strand
GGATGTGAACACTTGCGGAGCCGTTTGCAACCGTTCTACCGGACAGCAGTGAGTTACGCTTTGAAACGAAGGGATCTCTTCCCTTCTCGGGCGGTGGGTAGTACAGCCCGTAGAGGGGCGTGCCCTTGGTTGCGGAGAGGGGCTCGAGGAGAGTGTGGGTGAGGCGGATTCGATCGCGGTCGATGAAGACCTCAGAGCCGTAGTTCATGACGCTATCCCCTCCACACTTGTCCGATCACAGATGACACGCTGTCGCGGCTCACGGACCTGCCTTCCCCGTCGTCGCTCGGTTCGCCGCCCGCTCGCCGCACCGGCGGCGAGCGCCGAGACCCGCTCCGGATCGGGCAACCACCAGCCAGCCTACGCACGCCGCTTGGCAAGAGCGCGGCGACGCTGCCACAGGGCAACCGTGATAGTCAAATGTGCATATCGTTCAAGGTCCGCAACGCGAAGGGAAGGGGAAGCGCCGACCCCGGAACGGTGTCGCTCGGCCCGATCCGAAGCTCGGCTCGCCGGTGGCTCTCTACCGCCAGCGAAGCTCGGCGTTCAGTCTTCCCGCCGCGAGCAGCTCGCGGATCCGGGGCAGGCGCTTGTAGTCGGCGGCCTCGAAGCGCTCGAACGTGAGGTCGTGGTCGCGGTAGGCCCGGATCAGCTCCTCGGCGCCCTTGCGCGCGTCCCACACCGGCCGGTAGCCCGGCAGGCGGCGCTCGATCTTCGAGCAGTCGACGCGGTAGCAGCGCAAGTCGGGGCCGGCGCCGGGCGCGGTCTCGATCGCGCAGCCCGGGACCGCCTCGGCGACGATCTCCGCCAGCTCGCGGATGCGGTAGTTCTCGCTCGTCCGGCCGACGTTGAAGGCCTGGTCGTGGACCGCCTCGCGCGGCGCCTCGAGCGCGGCGAGGAACGCCCGCGCGATGTCCTCGATGTGGACGATCGGGCGCCAGGGCGTGCCGTCCGAGAGCAGCACGATGCGCCCGGTCGTGTGCGCCCAGGCGACCAGGTTGTTGAGCACGAGGTCGAGGCGCAGCCGGGGCGAGACGCCGTAGGCGGTGGCGTTGCGCAGGTAGACCGGGCTGAAGCCGTCGCCGGCGAGCGCGCGCAGCCCCTCCTCGACCCGCACCTTGGACGCGCCGTAGGGGGTGACCGGGTTGAACGCCGCGGTCTCGTCGAGGAAGTCGTCGCCGGCGGCGCCGTAGGTCGAGCACGACGACGAGAACAGGAAGCGCTCGACGCCCCCCTGGCGCGCCAGGCCCGCCAGGCGCAGCGAGGCCTCCTCGTTGATGCGGACGGTGAGCCGCGGGTCGAGGTCGCCGAGCGGATCGTTCGACAGCCCGCCGAGGTGGACGACGGCGTCGAACCCCTCGAGGTCGCGCGCGGCGACGTCGCGCAGGTCCTTGCGCAGGGTCGGGATCGGCGCCGGCTCCTCGCCGGTGCCGAACCGGCACTCCTCGAACCAGCCGCTGTCGAGCCCGACCACCCGGTGGCCGGCCGCGAGCAGCAGCGGCGTCATCACGGCCCCGATGTAGCCGTCGTGCCCGGTGACCAGGAGCTTCATCCGCGGCGCCTCTCGCCCATCCGAGGCAGGCTAGCAGAGCGGTTCGGGGGGAGCAACGGCGCGCGACCTCAGCCCACCGGCCCGGCGACGAGATCGGCGATCTCGCGGCCGATCGCGAGCGCCGCGGTCGCCGCCGGGGAGGGCGCGTTGAGGACGTGGACGGCGCGCTCGCCGCGGACGACGTGGAAATCGTCGAGCAGGTTGCCGCGGCGGTCGAGCGCCTGGGCGCGGATCCCGCTCCAGCCGCGCCGGAAGTCCGCCGCGTCGAGGCCGGGCGCCAGGCGGCGCACGGCGCGCACGAAAGCCCGGCGGTTCAGCGACCGCCACGCCTCGCCGAGGCCGTAGCCGGCGTAGCGGCCGGCGAGGCGCCAGAAGCCGGGGTAGGAGAGGGTCGCCCAGGCGTCGGCGGGCTTGACGCTCCCGCGCCGATAGCCGTGGCGGTCGAGCGCGAGGACGGCGCTCGGGCCGACCTCGACCCGGCCGTCGAGGCCCGGCGTCAGGTGGACGCCGAGGAACGGGAACCGCGGATCGGGCACGGGGTAGACCGGGAGCGCGACCGGCCAGCGCGCGGGGACGACCAGCTCGAGGTAGTCGCCGCGGAAGGGGACGATCCGCACCTCGGGGCGGGCGCCCGCGAGGCGGGCGACGCGGTCCGACTGCAGGCCGGCGCAGTTGACGAGGAACGCGGCGCGTACCGGCTCCCCCGCCGCCGTCTCGATCGTCAGGCCGTCCGCGCCGGCGGCGATCGCGACCACCCGCGCACCCGTGCGCACCTCGCCACCCGCCGCGGTGATCTTGCGCGCCAGGGCCGCGACCACGGCCGGGAAGTCGACGATCCCGGTCTCGGCGACGAGCAGGCCGGCGACGCCGCCGACCACCGGGAAGCGCCGCCGGAGGTCGGCCGCGGCGAGGCGCTCGAGGCCGCCCAGGCCGTTGGCCCGGCCGCGGCGCTCCAGCTCGTCGAGGCGCGGCAGCTCCTCGGCGGCGGCGGCCACGACCAGCTTCCCGGTCCGGCGACAGGGGATCCCCTCCTCGGCGCAGAACCGGTAGAGCGCCTCCCGGCCTTCGGCGCACAGCCGCGCCTTGGCCGATCCCGGGCGGTAGTAGAGGCCGGAGTGGACGACGCCGCTGTTGTGGCCGCTCTGGTGCGCGGCGAGCCGCGGCTCGGCCTCGAGGACGGCGACCGGCCGCCCGCGCCGGGCGAGGTGCCACGCGGTCGCGAGCCCGACGATGCCGCCGCCGACGACGGCGATCGGAGCGGTCATCGCGCGAGCGCTCCGCGGCCGCGACGGCCGGTGGCTCGCGGCTTCTCGCTCGCGGCGCTCACCGCGCCGGCCACTCCGCGCGCGTCGCGGCCCGCGCCTCCCAGGGTCGCGATCACCGCCCGAGCCGCCGCCGCGCCAGGAGCGCCAGCGTGGTGCCGGCGGTGCGCGCGACGCGCATCTTGCTCGCCCCGCGCTTCTGGTCGTAGCGGAGCACCAGCGGCTCCTCCGCGAAGCGGGCGCCGCGGCGGCGCAGCTTGAGCAGCAGGTCGACCATGCACTGGAAACCGTCCTGGTCGAAGAGCGCCGCGCCCTCGGCGGCGATCGCCTCCTGGAGCACGCCGGCGCGGTAGGCGCGGAAGCCGCACGTGTAGTCGCGCACGCCGCGGGTCGGAAACAGCAGCCGGACGAGCCACCCTCCCCAGTAGCTGAGCGCCCGCCGCAGCGGCGGCACGCCGTGGACCGCGCTCCCCGGCCGCCAGCGCGAGGCGATCACCACGTCGCACCCCGCGTCCAGCCGCCGCACCAGCCGCGGGATCAGCGCCGGCGGCATCGAGCCGTCGGCGTCGAGCGTGACGATCGCGTCCTCCGGCGCGGCGCGGCCGGCGGCGTGGATCAGCCCGTCGCGCAGCGTTGCGCCCAGCCCCTGGTTGACCGGGTGGCGCAGGACTTCGACCGGCAGCCGGCGCGCACGCTCCTCGGCGACCGCGAGCGTCCGGTCCCGGCTGCCGTCGTCGACCACCACCACCCCGAAGGGCATCCCCGCCCCCTCCAGCGCGGCGGCCACGCCGTCGAGCAGCGGCCCGAGCGCGGCCTCTTCGTCGAACGCGGGGAGCATCACCCACACGCGACGGAGGGCTCCCCCCTCGGGCATGAGACGTCGGATCCGCCGCGATGACGGCGCCGTCACCCGATCATGACGGCGCGCCGGCGGTCTCCGAGGGCTCGGCGGCGGGCGCCCAGAGCACCCGGCGCAGGAGGAGCGACTGCCGGTGCAGGGTGCGGGGATCGAGGTAGACGAAGACGGTGTCGAAGCGCAGCGCGCAGCTCTCCTCGCCGGCGGCCGGGCGCAGCGCCAGGGTCAGCTCGTGGCTGCCGGTGCCGGCGGCGCGCACCGGCGCGTCCAGGCAGGGCGAGGCGACCTCGACCGCGGCCTCCTCCACCCCCGGGTCGAGGACCAGGGTATACCGGGTCTCGGCCGCCGCCGGCACCCACACGGTGAGCGCGAGGTCGAGCGGCGCCGCGAGGCCGCCGACCTCGAGCGTGCCGCCGTCGCCGAGCCAGCGCGCGGCGAGGTGCTGGCGGTCGCCGTCGGGCGCGGGCGGCTCCCAGCCGTCGCCGAACGCGAGGCGCGGCCCGCCGGCCGGCGCCGGCGGCGCCTCG
>CAZNIX010000433.1:0-4220 GCA_964573125.1 uncultured Thermoanaerobaculia bacterium | reverse complement strand
GCCGTCAAGAGCTGGGCCGAAGTCGCGGGCCCTCTGGTAGTCGTCTTGGGTAGCCTTGCGGCCATCCTTGCGGACCGTGCCAAGGCACTGAGCCACGAACCCAGTCGCGAGTCCCTGGTCATCGTGGCCCATGGGCCGAACGAGGACGACGAGGCCGTGCAATGGACAGAGGCGATCCGATCGCTCGGCGGCGCCCTCGGGCCCGCGCCGCTCGAGCGCGACGAACGGCCGGTAGAGGGTGCCGCCGTTGGCGACCGCGGCGAACGCGTTGGCGAGCTGGAGCGGGGTGACCGTCACCTCGTGGCCGAACGCGACATAAGCGACCGAGTTGCGGCGCCAGGCCGCGGCCGGGTGGAGCATGCCCGCGGCCTCGCCCGGCAGGTCGATCCCGGTCGGCGACCCGAATCCGAACGCCGCGGCCTGGGCGTGCAGCCGGTCGCGGCCGACCCGCAGGCCGGCCTTGATCGCGCCGACGTTGCTCGAGCGCGCGATCACGTCGCGGAAGGTCAGGAGACCGAACCGCTTGTGGTCGCGGATCACGACCGAGCCGAGCCGGATCGCGCCCAGCTCGCAGTCGATGACGTCGTGGGGGTCGATCAGGTTGGCGGCGAGCGCGGCCGAGGCGGTGACCATCTTGAACGTCGAGCCCGGCTCGTAGACCTCCTGCACCACCGGGTTGCCGAGCTGCTCGGGCGGGTAGCCGGCGAAGCGGTTGGGGTCGAACCCGGGATAGGAGGCCATCGCCAGCACCGCCCCGCTCCAGGGGTCGAGCACCACCGCCGTGCCGCGCCGGGCGCCGCTGTCCTCGACCGCGCGCGCCAGCTCGCGCTCGACCACGTGCTGGATCGCGGCGTCGAGCGTGAGCGTGAGGTCGCGCCCGGGCTCGGGCGCGGTGAACGCGAGGTGCGGGGTCACCGCGCGCCGGCGGCGGGCGTCGGCGAGCACGGTCTGGCGGCCGGCGCGGCCGGTGATCTCGCCGTCGAACTGCCGCTCGACGCCGGCGAGGCCGACCGAGTCGGTGCCGACGAAGCCGAGCACCGGCGCGGCGAGCGCGCGGTTCGGGTAGTAGCGCTTGGTCTCGTGCTGGAAGCGCACGCCGGGCAGGTCGAGCGCGCGCACCCGCGCGGCGTCGGGCGGATCGAGCTGGCGCGCGAGCCAGACGAAGCGCCCGGGGGCGGCCAGCTCGGCGGCGAGCTTCCTGCCGTCGAGCCCGAGCGTCCGCGCGAGCGCGGCGGCGACCGCCCGCGGGTCGCCGACCTCGGTCACCTCGGCGGGGTCGGCCCACGCCGACTCGACCTCGACCGAGACCGCGAGCACGCGGCCGCGGGCGTCGAAGATCGTCCCCCGCGACGGCGGCAGCTCGATCCGCCGCTCCTGCTGGCTCGCGGCGCGCGCGCGGTAGCGCTCGTGGTCGACCACGGTCAGCGCCGCGAGGCGCCCGGCGACGGCGAGCATCCAGAGCGCCGCGACCGCGAGCACCAGGGCGAGCCGCCGGTTCACCGCAGCTCCTCCCAGAACAGCACGCGCTCGACCCGCGGCCGCTCCATCCCCAGCTCGCGCGCCGCGCGCTCCTCGACCACCGCCGGGCTCGCGAGGTAGCTCGCCTCCAGGCGCAGGCGCTCGAGCCGGCGCCCCTCGGCCTCGAGCAGGCTCTCCAGCTCGCGGATGCGGTAGCCGGTGGCGATCACCTCGGTGTGCACCCAGGTATAGGTCAACAGCCCGAGGCCGAGCGGCAAGAGCGCCGCCAGCACCAGCACCAGCTCGCGCAGCCGGCGGCGGTCGCGCTCGCGCACGAGGAACGCGTTGTCGACCGGGCGGCGGTAGGCGTAGGCGCGGTTCACGACGGTCTTCCTCGAGGGGGGCCGGGCTTTCAGATGCGGCGCGCCGCGCGCAGGCGGGCGGAGCGCGAGCGCGGGTTGAACGCCACCTCGGCGGCGCTCGGGCGGACGGGTTTCCTGGTCAGCACCTCGATCAGCCGGGTCTCCGCCAGCGGCCGGCCGGTCACCGGATCGACCTCGCCGCGGTCGAGGTCGCGCAGCGCGTTCTTGACGATCCGGTCCTCGCCGCTGTGGTAGGAGATGATCACCAGCCGCCCCTCGAGCTCGAGCAGCCGCGCCGCCTCCTCGACGAAGCCGCGCAGCCCCTCGAGCTCCTCGTTGACCGCGATGCGCAGGGCTTGGAACACCCGGGTCGCGGGGTCGATCTTGCCTTCTCTTCCGGGACCTTCGCGGCGGCCGGCCGCGGTGCCCTTGGCCCGCCGCACCAGCTCGGCCAGCTCGGTCGTGGTCTCGATCGGCGCGCGCTCGCGCGCGTGGACGATGGCGCGCGCGATGCGGCGCGCCTGGCGCTCCTCGCCGTAGTCGCGGAAGATCCGTTCCATCTCTCCCTCCGGGCTGCGGTTCACGATGTCCGCGGCGGTGCATCCGCCGGGGCCCATGCGCATGTCGAGAGGACCTGCGAGGCGGAAGCTGAAGCCGCGCGCGGCGCGCTCGAGCTGGAGCGAGGAGACGCCGAGGTCGGCGAGCACGCCGGCCGGCCGCTCCTCGCCGGCGCCGGCGGCGGCCAGCGCCGCGCCGAGGCGGTGGAAGTTCGCCTCCACCAGCCGCGCGCGCGCGCCGAAGCGCGCGAGGCGCCGGCCGGCGACGGCGAGCGCCTCGGGGTCGCGGTCGATGCCGACCAGCCGCGCTCCGGGAGCGCGGTCGAGGAGCGCCGCGGCGTGACCTCCGAGCCCGACCGTGCAGTCGACGAACAGGCCGCCGCGCTCGGGAGCGAGCCAGCCGAGGGCCTCGTCCAACAGGACCGGTACGTGATCGACATCCTCCAACGGCACTCCACGGCGGCGCGCGCGCCGCCTGCTCTCCGCGGCCTAGATCCCGCGCTCGGCGAGAGCGCGGAAGTCGTCTTCGGTGAACGGCTGCTCGGTGAGCCGCCGCTCGAAGCGCTCGCGGTTCCACACCACCAGGTGGTCGATCTGCGCGCTGACCACCACCTCGCCGTTCATGCCCGCGCTCTCGCGCAGGATCGGGGGCACGACCAGCCGCCCCTGGGCGTCGAGCTTCACCTGCTGGCCGTAGTAGCTGACGCGCTCGAGGAAGCGCGCCTTGTTGCGGTCGGTCGACGGCATCGCCGCCAGCCGCGCCTCGATCTCCTCCCACACCGGCAGCGGATAGAGCAGCGCCGAGTCGCCGAGCACCGAGGTGACGAACATGTCGGCCCCCCAGCGCTCGTCGACGAAGCGCCGGAACTGGGTCGGGAGCTTCAACCGGCCCTTGTCGTCGATCTTGGCTGGCGCGCTGCCTCGGAACATCGAAGACCCCGCCACACTGCTCGCGCAGGTGATTCAGCGAACCGTAGCACGGGTGCTCCACATTTGTCCACTTTTTTCCACCAAGGCCGGCGGCGAGAGCGGCGCACGGGCGATCCGCTCCACCCGAAGGGGCGAATCAAGCGCGAACGAGGCGTAAATTTGGGACGAGAGGTTTGCGCGGGGCCGGACCGGTGGGCCTCCGCGGGACCGGAGCCGGCCCCCGGGGCCCTAGCCGGGTTCCTCGGGCTCCCCGAGGTCGATCTTCTTGAGTTCTTCGAGCTGCTCGCGCAGGCGGTCGAGGTCGCGGCGCCAGCCGAGGATCAGCTCGACCGCGGGCCGGTAGGGGCTGTCCGGGAAATCGCGCACCAGCCGGGCGAGCAGCGCGCGGGCGGCCTCGGGGTCGTAGACCCGGGAGCCGGTCGAGAGCCGGGCGAGCGCGAGGCGGAAGACGACGTGGTCGGCGGGCGGGGCGTCGCCGTGCTCCGCCAGCCAGGCGGCGTACTCCGCGACCGCCTCGGGGTAGCGCTTCTCCGCGAACAGCCGGTCGGCGCGCTCGAGCGGGGTCTCCGGCGCGGGCGCCGGCGGCGCCACCCCGGCGCAGGCCGAGAGCAGGACGGCGAGCAGCGCGAGCGCCCGCAGGCGCCCGCTCTCAGGCGCGCGCGGGCAGCTCAACCTCGACCTCCCGGCGCGCGCCGGCGCGCGCGAGCGCGCGCAGGAGCACGACGAACACGCTGCCGCCGCCGGGACGGTCCTCGACCCAGATCGCGCCCCCGTGGCCGGCGACCACGTTGCGCGCGATCGACAGGCCGAGCCCCGTCCCCTGGCTCCCCTTGGTCTTCGCGTCGACCCGGTGGAAGCGGTCGAAGACGCGCTCCTTGTGCTCGTCGGGGATGCCGGGCCCGCGGTCGTCGAC
>CAZNIX010000432.1:0-4227 GCA_964573125.1 uncultured Thermoanaerobaculia bacterium | reverse complement strand
CGAGCTCGCGCGCGGCGCCGCCGCCCGGCTGCGCGAGGCCGGCGCGCGCCTGGCCGGTCTCGAGCGCTTGACCGCCCAGCTCGCGCCCGAGCGCTTGCTCGAGCGCGGCTTTTCCATCACCCGCGATCCCGCCGGCGCGGTGCTCCGCGACCCCGCGCGGGTCGCCGCCGGCGAGCGCATCACCACCACCCTGGCCGGCGGCGTGCTGGCGAGCCGCGTGGAGGCCCCGTGACCGACGACCGCCGTCCCGAGCCCGCGTCCCCGAGCGACGATCCCTCCCGCGACGATCCTTCAGCCGCGCTCGACCGCGAGGTGCCGTCGTTCCGCGCCGCGATCGACGAGCTGGAGGCGATCCTGCGCCGGATCGAGAGCGAGGAGGTCGACATCGACCGCCTGGCCGCCGAGGTCGCCCGCGCCACCGAGCTGGTCGAGGTCTGCCGCGGCAAGCTCCGCCGCGCCGAGGTCCAGGTCACCCAGATCGTCCAGAAGCTCGACGAGGGCGACGCGGACGATTAGCATTAGCGGCGAGGCGGGACCGGCACGGCGGCGCTTGCGGGACCGGTCAGGGCCCCGGCAGCGCCGCCGTGTCGGCGTGAGGGGGAGGGCGCAAGCCTGCGGATCGAAACCCCGGTGCGGGGCGCCGGTCACGAGGTCCCCGGGGAGCGGAGAGGATCGTGACCGGCGCCCCGCCGACGGGTGCGCCGCTCATGGCGTGCCGTCGCCTTGAGCGGACCGGGTCAATGCCGGCGCGAGCGCGCACACCGGGCAGGGCGGAAAGTCGCCCGGCAGCGCCCTCGTGTCGGCGTGGGAGGTGAGCGCGAACGGCGGGTTCTGGTACGTCCAGAACTCGTGCTTCACTCGGTCCTCGACTTCGATCGTGTACTCGAGGTCGGTCAGTCCGCCGAAGAAGACCCAGAAGTGGTTGTTGACGAACGAGCCGTCGAGGACCTTGAGCACGATCTCGACGTTGCCCGGGCGGAAGAACCAGAAGTAGGCGCTCTCGTCGGTCAGCGGCACGCCGGTGGCGACGCCCGAGACGCCGCTGCGCGGGTCGCGCCACTCGATCGACACCCCGAAACGCTCGCCGCGCAGGCAGAGCACGCCCGGGGCGTCGCACGGCGGGAGCGGGTGGGTGGCGCCGGCGAGCGGCCGGGGCCCGCCGCCGCCGAGGCCCTCGGCGCCGTCGGTGCCATCGAGCGCGGCCGCGACGTCCGCCGCCACCGGCCCGGCCGTGCCGGCGGGCGGCCCCAGGAGGAGGGCGTCCGGCACCGTCCCGCCGGCGCGGCTGGACCCGGCGACTCCCGGCAACGGGACGAGGTCGGGCAAGGCGCGGGTGTCGGCGCGGCTCGCGACCTCGCCGGGGAGGTTGCGGTAGCGCTTCTCGATGCCGAACAGGGTGTCGGTGACCACGACCTCGTAGCCGATGTCGGTGAGCGCGCCGCTGAAGAACCAGAACCAGCCGTTGACCTCGCTGCCGTCGAGCACCTTGACCGTCACCTCGGTGTTCTCCGGGCGGAAGAACCAGAACGTGCCGGTGTCGCCGGTCAACGGCGCGGCGCGCGCCGGGCGCGGCGACGGCGCCGCGAGCCGCGGGTCGTCGACCAGCAACTCGACCGCGAAGCGGCCGCCGAGCAGGCACAGCCGCTCGGGGCCCGCGACGCAGCCGAGGTCGAGGGCGCGGGCGTTGATCGTCGACTGACCGGCGCACGGTGGCGGAAGGCCCAACGGCACTGGCTTGTAGTCGTGCCAGACGATCACCAGCGTGCCGTCGCGGCGGAACGCGGCCGCCGGGGTCGACTGGTGGCGGTCGGTGGGGAAGTCGATCAGGCCGTCGTCTTCGTAGAACGGCACGCCCGCGGCGTCGAAACGCTGCAGCCAGACGAGGGGGTTGTCGAAGCCCGGCGGCGGCTCGAACGGAGGCAGCCGCCGGCTCGACCAGGTGAGCGCGAAGCCGCCGTCGGGCAGCGGCTCGAGATCGGGGTCGAAGGCGTCGGCGACCAGCGAGCTGGCGCGAAACTCCGGGCCCGCCGGTGTCCCCGCGGGGTCGAGCAGGCGGGCGTAGACGCCGGAGATGGTCGTCACCGGCCGGTTCCGCGCCCACGCCACCGCCCAGCCGCCGCCGGCGAGCGCGGCCGCGGACGGCGCTTGCGACCCGAGGTTTCCGGGGGCGACGGAGTCGATCGTGAACGCCGGCCCGCGGGCGACCCCGTCGGCGTCGAAGCGGCGGCCGAGCACGCGGTCGTACTCCTGCGACGGCGACGGCGGGGGCATGAGCTGATTGGGACCTTCCTCCCAGACCACCAGCAGCTCGCCGGCGGGCGTGGCCGCGATCGAGAGATCGCCGAGGACGGGGGGGAGGTCGGTAGGGAGGAGTGTGACCACCCGCTCGTCGGAGCGCGCCGTCAGGTCGGCCTCGTAGAGGCGCAAAAGCACCCCGGCGCTCTGGCTCCAGGCCACCGCCGGCCGCCCCAGCCCGTCGGTGGCGAGGTCGAGCCACAGGGGACTGAACCCGAGAGTGTCGGTCACGAGCACCGGAGCCCCCTGCGGCGCGCCGTCGGCGTCGAACCGCTGGAGGTAGACCAGGGCGCGCAGGCCGAACTCTCCGTGCAGCTCGTACCAGGCGACTACGAAGCTGCCGTCGGCCGCCGGCGCCACCCGGGGCTGGCGCGCGTCCGTCGGCGTGGTCTCGACCAGCGCCAGCTCGTCTCCGAGCGGAACGCCGTCGGCGTCGAGCAGCCGGCCGCCGATGCCGGTGCCGCCGGTCGCCAGCTCGCCGCTCCAGGTCGCGACGAAGCCGCCGCCGCCGAGCGGAGCGAGGTCGGGGCTGTGCTGGAAGCAGGGGGCGGTGGTGTTGAGGACGAAGACGGGCGGACTGAACGGCGGCGGCGCGGCCCCAGCGTGCGCGGCGATCGCCGCCAGGGCGGCGGCGGCGAGAGTCGCGGCGGCGGGCGTGCGGCGCATCGAGGTCCCTCCGACGAGGAGCTAGAAAATGCTGTTACGGCATGATAGTAGGAGGTCCCGATCCCGATGTCAAGCCCCCAGTAGAGCCGTTGGAGCCCCGGATGGCGCGCCGATGTGACGGTCTGGCGGGTGCGATTGGACGATCTGCGGGCGAGTGGAGGCGCGAATCGCGAGATGCCATGGTAGCATCAGCCGGCACCCGCTCCGGGCCTGCTAGAGTGCGCCCGCGCCGCGCCATGACGAACCGTCCGCGGAGAGCCCCGATGCCGTTCAGCGCCGTGTCCCGCCGGCTCGTCCCGCTCCTGCTCGCCCCGACCGTTCTCGCCGCCCTCGCCGCTCCCGCCGCCGCCCAGCTCCCCGCGGCGGGCGGCGAGCTCGCGGTCAGCGCCGACATCGGCGGCCCGATCCCCGGCCCGCGGATCGCCGCCGCCGATACCGGCGAGGCGGTCGTGCTGTGGACCGCCGACTGCGGCGGCCAGGGGCTGTGCGCGCGCGCCTACGACGCCGCCGGCGAGCCGCTCGGCGCGGCGCGGCGGCTGGCGACCGGGACCACGTTCTTCGACCCCACGCCGTCGCTCGCGATCGGCCCGGGCGGCGCGTTCGTCGCGGTCTGGACCCGCCCGACCGGCAACCTGACCGGCGAGATCGTCGCCCGCCGCTACGCCCGCGACGGCACCCCGCTCGGGCCCGAGACCGCGGTCCACGCCCACCCCGGGCGGCTGCTCTCGCGGCCGGTGGTGGCGCTCCTCCCCGGCGGCGCCTGGGTGGTGGCGTGGGAGAACCTGCGCTTCGAAGGCTTCTCGGGCGACATCCCGATCTACTCCGGGGTGGCGATCGAGGCGCGGCGCCTCAACGCCACCGGCGCCCCCCAGGGGGCGATCGTCGCGGTCGGCGGCTCGGGTGCCGAGCTGGTGGCGAGCCCGGCGGTGGCGGCCGACGCCGCCGGCCGCGTCGTCGTCGCCTGGGAGCGCTTCGACTTCGGCTTCGGCCAGGACGATGTCGCGGCGCGCTGGTTCGACGCCTCGGGAACGCCGCTCGGCGCCGAGCTGATCGTCCACGCCGACGTCGCCGGCATCCAGGACGCGCCGGCGGTCGCCGCGGCGCCGGGCGGCGGCGCCCTGGTCGCGTTCGAGCACCACGGCACCGGCGGCCTGCCGGAAGGGATCTACGCGCGCGCGCTGACCCCGGCGGGCGCGGCCGGGCCGAACGAGATCCGGGTCGACCCCGCGGGCGCGGGGGAGCGGACGCAGCCGGCGGTGGCCGCCG
>CAZNIX010000431.1:0-4233 GCA_964573125.1 uncultured Thermoanaerobaculia bacterium | reverse complement strand
CTCGCGGCGGTCGGGCGGCGGCCCGGGCCGCGGCCGCGGCACGATCTCGCCCGGGGGCAGGAACGCGAGCGGGGCGAGCAGGTCGCGGTCGCGGCCGGCGAGCAGCGCCGCCGGGATCGGCGGCAGCAGATCGCTCCCCCCGAGCGGCACCGCCGGCGCCCCGGCGCGCTCAGCGCGGGCGGTGGCCGACGACGATGAGCCGTTCGCTGTCACGGTGGTAGCTCCCCCCGGTGAAGTCGCCGTAGACGCCGTCGGTCTCGAGGCCGGCCCAGGCGAGGCCGATCAGGACCTCCTCGCGGCTGTAGGCGCGCACGCTCTCGAGATAGGTGCGCGCCGGCTCGCGGTCGGCCCTGACCCGGATCCGCTTGTTGATCCGCGACGAGGCCGGGTCGTACCAGCGCTCGAGGTCGACCCGGCGCCCGTTCTCTTCTACGACGGAATGCGGCTCGAGGTCCGCGAGCACCCGCTCGCGGTTGAGGAAGTCGACCAGGAAGCGCCCGCCGGGGGTGAGGATGCGGGCGACCTCGGCGAGCACCCGGAAGTTCTCGCGCTCGCTCTCGAAGTAGCCGAACGAGGTGAAGAAGTTGAGGACCCAGTCGAAGGCGCCGGCGGTGAACGGCAGGCCGCGCATGTCGCCGCGCACCCGCGGCAGGTCGGGGCGGCGCGCGAGCAGGGTGAGCGAGAGGTCGACCCCGAGCGCGCGGTGGCCGCGGCGGCGCAGCGCCTCGGTGTGGCGGCCGGCGCCGCACGCGAGGTCGAGCACGGCGCGCGGGCGCGGCGGCGCGAGATGGGCCTCGACGAACTCCACGTTGCGCTCGGCCTCGTCCTGGTCGCGGTGGGCGTAGAGGTCGAGGTAGTCCTCGCCGAACCACTCGCGGTACCAGGCCATCGGCGGGGATGATACCGCCGGGCGGATCGGGGGCCGCCGGCCCGGGTCGGGAGGCGTCCCTACGCGTTGCCACGACGATTCTCCGGCCCGGGTCGGGAGGCGTCCTCCCAGGGGACAGGGTGCGCTC
Organism: uncultured Thermoanaerobaculia bacterium; assembly: GCA_964573125.1. Classification (GTDB taxonomy): domain Bacteria; phylum Acidobacteriota; class Thermoanaerobaculia; order Multivoradales; family JBCCEF01; genus CAVSQV01. The sequence goes on along the minus strand of CAZNIX010000431.1, from coordinate 3,217 downwards.
TTCGGATGCGGGTGGCGGGTGGCGCACCCCTCGACTGCCGCCGCGCACACCCTCTTCGCTCTTCCGGGACGATCCGTTGAGCGCGGCGTCAGACGCCCCTGGGAGGACGCCTCCCGACCCGGGCCTCCTCGGCGGCTCGAGGGGTCTCGGCGGCGGCCGCGGGTAGTATTCCTCGATGATGCAACAGCCCTCCGCCGCCAGCGAGCACCGGGTCGAGATCGGCTGTGCGCCGGCGGAGGCGCTGGCGGCGGTGGGGAAGGCGGCGGAGGCGTGGGGGGCGGACTGGGAGCGGGGGATCGAGGGGGGGCGGATCGGGCTGCCGATCGCGGCCGGCATCCGGCGCGGGCTCGCGCGCGGGGAGATCCGGATCGAGCGCGCCGGCGGGGGCTCGCGGGTGTCGTTCCGCACCGAGGAGACGGTGTTCTACGTCCAGACCGCGGCGGTCGGGATCCTCGTGCTGGCGGCGGCGGGTGGGGTCTTGACGGTCGTCTGGCCGTTCTTCCCGGCGCTGCTGCCGCTCGCGCCGCTCGGCGGTATCGTCGCGCTCTCGGGGTGGTTCCTGGTCGTGAGCCGGCTGACCACCAGCACCCCGGACGACTTCCTGCGGCTGGTCGCCGAGGTCGCGGCCGGGGACGAGGGCGAGAAGGGCGCCGCCGGCGGCGCGGAGCGGCAAGCGGGCTGAGCCGGGCTGGGACGGGGGCGGCGGACCGGTGGCAGGCGGGGCGCGCGAGGAAACAACTCGCGCCGACCGCGCCGGGGGAATGGCCGGCGCGACGGGCTCGTTTGGCAGTATTGGCTCATTGGCAACTGGGGGCGTACAGGATTCGACGGGGAACAAGGCGTTCCTCGAGCTGCGTGCCGTTCATCGCCCGTAAGGCGAACCAAGTAACTGCGAACGACAACTTCGCACTCGCGGCCTAAACAGCCGTGACGTCCCACGGGGAGCGTGATCCGCGGCGCCTCGTGGGACGACGCCAAAGCGGATCGAAGGGCTCGGAGGCGCCCCGCGCCGGGTCCGGATCAAAAGCGGGGCTGGCCACCGCGTAACGGGCGCCCTCGCCCACGGCGCGGCCGGCGAGAACTCGAAACGAGGGCTACGCACGTAGAGGCTCGAAGAGCGCGTTTCTCGGACGCGGGTTCGATTCCCGCCGCCTCCACCAACCCCCGCCCCTGTCTTTTTGAGGGGGTTGTTCCAACCCCCCTCCCCGCGCGAGTGAATCGCGCGGGGGCCCCTCCCCCGAGTCCGGGGCCTTCGGCCCCGCACACGCGCCCTTAAGGCGCGCGTTGTCCTGCTGCCGCCGGCGGGACTCGCGCGGACGGTCTGCGTGTCCCTTGACGCCGGCAACTCGGCCGTGTCTACTTTGTCCGCAACATGTTCGACACGCTCGACGAGATCCGAAGACTGCTCGACGCCGGGGAAGACGGCCGGGCCGAGTTCAAGCAGGTCGTCTTGGGCAGCCGCGGAGTGCACTCGCCCAACACCGAGGAGATGGCCGGCGAGATGGTCGCATTCGCGAACGCCGAAGGCGGCGTGATCTGACCAAGCAGCTCCTGAAGGGTGCCGCGCTGGCGCGCCTCTTCCAGGACCGCGGCCGGGCCTTCGTCTTCGACGAGCAGCGGGTGCCCGCGGCGGCCGCGGACGACCTCGACCTCGAGCGCCTGGACGAGTTCTTCGCCAACGGCCCGAGAAGGATCCCGTGGCCCGACCTTCTGCGCAACACCCGCATCGTGGCGACGGATGACGACCACGTGGACCGTCCTACCGTCGCGGGCCTGCTCGCGTTCGGCAAGGCGTCCGGGGCCCATCTCCCCTCGGCGTGCATCGAGGCGGCCGTATACCGCGGGAGCCGTCTGACGTCCGACGACCTGGTGCACTCGGAATCGATCGCGGGCCGAGTCGATGACCAGATCGACGATGCGACGCGGTTCGTCGAGCGCTTCATGCTCAAGCCCGCCCGCAAGCCGGCCGGGCGCGAGGACCATCCGCAGTACGAGATCGGCGCCGTCCACGAGGCGATCGTGAACGCGGTCGCGCACCGCGACTATTCGATCGCCGGCTCGAAGATCCGGCTCTTCCTGTTCGCGGACCGGCTGGAGCTGTACAGCCCGGGCGCGCTGCCGAACACGCTCACCATCGAGACCATGCCGTTCCGGGTCTTCACCCGGAACCAGCTCCTGGTCGGTTTCCTTTCGCGGATGAAGAGTCGTCGCACCGGCCTCGCGTTCCTCGAGTCCCGAGGCGAGGGCGTGCGCCGCATTCTCGAAGCGAGCGAGGCTCACAGCGGCCGCCGGCCGGTCTACGAGCTCTTCGGCGAGGAGCTGCGTCTGACGATCTGGGCCAAACCGTCACCCCACGAAGGACGCGTGGACGTGCCGTGATCGCGTGACGGCGGCGGGGCTCGACGGTCGGTTCGCGATCCCGGCCGCGCCCCACTGGCGCGCAGCCAACGGGCATCACGTTCCGGAGTCCACCGCGCCTGCGAGCGCCCGCGCGATGCACTCGCCGTACGGCGGCTCGAGCACGCCGGCGTCGGTGATGAACGCGGTCACCAGCTCGGCCGGCGTGACGTCGAAGGCGAAGTTGACGGCCTCGGTCGCGGCCGGGGTCAGGCGGGAGCCGGCGACCGCGGTGACCTCGGCGGCGTCGCGCTCTTCGATCGGGATCTCGGCGCCGCTCGGGGTGGCGGCGTCGAAGGTCGAGAGCGGCGCGGCGACGTAGAACGGCACGCCGTGGCGGCGGGCGAGCACGGCCAGCGGGTAGGTGCCGATCTTGTTCGCGGTGTCGCCGTTGGCGGCGATGCGGTCGGCGCCGACCACCACGCGGTCGACCAGGCCGCGGGAGAGCAGAGCACCGGCGGAGGAATCGGTGACCAGCCGGTGCGGGATCCCGAGCCGGCCGAGCTCCCAGGCGGTGAGGCGCGCGCCCTGGAGCAGCGGGCGGGTCTCGTCGACCCAGACCATGGCCACCCTGCCCGCCGCCCACGAGGACTGGATCACGCCGAGCGCGGTGCCGTAGCCGGCTGTGGCGAGCGCGCCGGCGTTGCAGTGGGTGAGCACGCGGTCGCCGGCGGCGAAGAGCGCCGCGCCGTGGGCGCCGAGGCGGCGGTTGGCGGCGACGTCCTCGCGGTGCAGCCGGTCGGCCCAGGCGAGAAGCGCCCGGTGGGCGGCCGCGCGCCCGGCGCCGGCATTCGCCGCGAACACCCGCCGCCCGCGCTCG
>CAZNIX010000430.1:0-4236 GCA_964573125.1 uncultured Thermoanaerobaculia bacterium | reverse complement strand
CGCGCTGGCCGCCGGCGAGGCGCGCGAGCTGCTGCGCCAGAGCCGGCTCCCGGCCGCCGCGCGACCGGCGTTCGACGACGCGGCGGTCGAGGCGATCCGCGAGCGCTGCGGCGACCACCCGATGCTCCTGCAGCTCGCCGGGCGGCGCTGCCAGGAGCTGGGCGATCCCGGCGCGGCGCTCCGGCAGGTGGCGGCCGACCGCACGGTCGACCGCCTGTTCGCGGTCGACCTTGAGCTGCTGACCGACGCCGAGCGCCGGGCGCTGCGGACGATCGCGGCGGCGGAGCGCGCGGGCCGGATCGGCGTCGAGGTCTCCAACGCCGACGCCCCGGAACTCCGGCGCCTGCTCGCGCTCGGCCTCCTGAGGCGCGTCGCGGAGCGCGACGCCGGCGGGATCGCGATCCACAACCGCCTGCTCGCCGACTGGCTGCTCGGGTAGCGCACCGATCCGTCGCGGCCCGCGGTCGCGATCCGTCGGCGAAACCTCGACCAAACCTCCCTGATCCGTCGCGACCGATCGTCCCGGCGCCGCCTACGCTGCCGGCCATCGGCGGGCGAGCGCGTCGCCGCCCGCAACTCGACCAAGGGAGACAACCCATGAAGCTCAAGCAGCAAGCGATCCTCGTCGCGGCGCTGGTCCCGGCGCTCGCGGCCGGCGCCTCGGCTCAGACCGCGGACGACGAGGCCTGGCGGCTCAAGTTCTCCGGCATCCACGCCTTCTCGACCGCCGGCGGCCTCCCCGACGGCTCGTTCGGCGCCGGCCTCGGGCTCGAGTACCGGGCGACGCCGCGGGTCGGCGTCGAGCTCGGCGGCCTGAGCGCCGAGATGGAGGACGAGACCGAGTTCGACTTCTTCGTCGCCGAGATCGACATCGAGACCGCGGTCCGGATCACCCCGGTCCTGGCGCGTCTCAACCTCCACCTGACCCCCGGCCGGCGCGCGGACTTCTACCTCGGGCCGGTCGCCGGCTACGTCGCGATGAGCGACCTGACCTCGCGGGTGCGCACCTCGGCGTTCGGCGACCCGCCCGTGGTCGAGGAGTTGCGGTTCCCGACCGAGGACCAGTTCACCTGGGGCGCGCACCTCGGGCTCGACGTCCGCCTGGGCAACGGCGGGTCGTTCCTGACCGCGGGCGCGACCTACCTCGGCCTGCCGGTGGAGCTCGATCTGCGCGGGGACGACGACCCGCCGGACGAGGAGGAGCTGAGGATCCGCGGCGACCTCGACCCGCTGGTCTTCCACCTCGGCTACGCCTACAGCTTCTAGTCTTTCTTGGCCAGGCGGCCGCGAGGCGGCGGAGCGCCCGGGACCGGCGCTCCGCTAGACTCGCGCGCATGCCGTTGGAGCCGGACCGCGTCCCGGACGCCGGGGACGAGTTCGATCTCGGCGGCTGGCGGGTCCAGCCCTCCCTCAACCGGCTGGCGCGCGACGGATCGACGGTCCGTCTCGAGCCGAAGATGATGGACGTACTGGCCGTCCTCGCGCGCCACGCCGGGCGCGTGGTGTCGAAGGACGACCTCACCGCCGCCGTCTGGCCCGGCGTCTTCGTCTCCGACTCGGTGCTCACCCGGGCGATCGCCGGGCTGCGCCGGGCGCTCGACGACGACGCGCAGCGGCCCCGCTTCATCGAGACGATCGCCAAGCGCGGCTACCGGCTGATCGCGCCGCTCCGACCCGCGGGCGGGCGCGAGATGGCGCCGGCCGCGACGGCGGCCCCGGAACCGCCAGTGGGACCGTCGCCGTCGCCGCCCTACGCCGCCGGACAATGGGTACGCGGCGCGCGCTTCCACGGCCGCGAGGCCGAGCTGGCCGAGGTCCTCGACGGCCCGCGCAACGCGCTCTGGCTGCTCGGCTCGCGGGCGATCGGCAAGACCTCGACGCTCAGGCAGCTCGAGCACCTGTGCGCCGACGGCGCGCCCGGCGGCTGGCTGCCGCTCTACTGGGACCTCCAGGGGAGCGACGACCCCGACCGCCTCGACCGCGACTTCGCCGAGGCGCTGGCCGACGCCGAAGAGCGCCTGGCCGGCGCCGGAGTGCGGCTCGACGAGGTCGCAGGGGACGACTTCCTCGCCGCACTCGCCCGGCTGCGGCGCGCGCTCGCGGCCCGCGGCCGGACGCTGCTGCTCCTGCTCGACGAGGCCGAAGCGCTGCTCGGCCTCCAGGCGCGTTCACCGGCGCTCTTGCCCAAGCTCCGGCGGGCGCTCCAGTCGCCGGAGGGGATCCGCACGGTGCTGGCGGCGAGCGGCCGCCTCTGGCGGCTCGCCGACCGCGGCGGCGACACCTCGCCGTTCCTCCACGGTTTCGCGCCGCCGATCTACCTCGGCTGCCTGGAGGAGGCGGCGGCGCGGCGGCTGGTGCTCGCGGGCGGCGCGCCGGCCGACGCGCTCGACGAGGGGACGGTCGAGCGGATCGTGGAGCGGTCCGGCGGCCACCCCTTCCTGCTCCAGCTCCTCGGCACCCGCCTTTGGCAGCTCGGCGATCTCGACCGCGCCACCGAGGCGGTCGCCGCCGACGCCGGCGTCCACCGCCTCTTCGCGGCCGACTTCGAGCTGCTGTCGGCGCCCGAGCGGGAGCTGGCACGGGAGCTGGCCGGCGGCGCCGAGGGTGCCGGCGAGGAGGACCTCGGCGACGCCGCGCCGCCCGTCGAGACCGCCGCGGCGCTGCTCCACCTCGAGCGCCTGGGGGTGGTCCGCAAGCGCGCCGATGCGCGGCTCGAGATCCGCAGCCCGATCCTCCGGCGCTGGCTCGCGACTCTCCCCTGAACCTAAAACCCGTAGATCAGCGAGGCGGACACCACGTCGACCTCGTCGGAGAAGTCGGCGGCGAAGTCGACCTGGAAGCTCTCGGCGGCGATCCCGAGGCCGGCCGCGAGGTGGACGACGTCGTCGCCGAGGAAGCCGCCGTCCGGCTCGACCCACCCGCCGAGGCGGAAGGCGACGATCGGCCGGCGCTTCAACAGCGCGATCTCCGCGCCGAGGTGGACCTCCCAGGCGTCCCGGTACTCGGTGAAGACCACCTCCTCGCCGTCGAGCCGCTGCTCGAGGGTACCCTCGTAGCCGACCCGGTCCAGCTCGCCGGCGAGCGTCAGCGCGCCGCCCGCCGACCGGTAGGCCAGGCCGGCGCCCCACACGTCCGGCACGCTGAACGTCCCCGTCCCCTCGGCCTCGAACAGGATCTCGCCGAAGAGTTCCGCGCGCGAGCGCAGCCGGCCCTCCGCCTCGGCTCCCTGGCGGTAGAAGGCGCCGGCCGAGAGGCGGTCGGTGGCGCTCCACAGCACTCCGGCCTGGACGGTCACGTCGGTGTCGTCGATCGCGAGGTCGAGGGTGGAGAACCGGTGCTCGGCGGTGAACGGGATCCTCTCGAACGCGGTATCCGGCGCCCGCAGGTCGTACAAGAAGGCCTCGACGGTGCTGTCCAGCGAGACGTCCGAGTGGACCACCGCCAGCCCCACGCTCAGGCGCTCGTTGATCCGCCGTGCGGCGGCAAACCCGGCGGCGACGACCTCGAGGTCGACGTGCTCCCGGAACGCCGGCGAGCGGATCGGGGGGAGGAGGTCCGGATCGTCGGTGAAAACGCCCTGGAACTCGGTCGTGATCTCGAAGCGGGAGAGCTGGTGCCCGTAGACGGCGAACGACCAGCGCCCCCTGGGCAGCACCACCGCGGCGAACGACGGGCCGGCGGCGGAGCTCTCGTCGCGGCCGGTGACGATGCCGGAGACGGTGTCGATGCCGCGGCCGGTCGGCTCTCCCGAGTCCCGTCCGCCGGCGAGAAACGACGGCGAGCGGTCCCACGACCGCCCCTCGAGCGAGACCTCGGGCCGGGTGAGCTGCACCAGCCCGGCGGGGTTGGCGAAGGCGGCCGTGGCGTCGTCGGCGAGCCCGGCGAACGCGCCGCCGAAGCCCAGGCTGCGGGCGCCGGGGTTCGAGAAGTTGAAGTTGAACCGGTTGCTGGTCAGGGCTTGCTGGGCGTCGACGTGGGCGGCGGCCAGCAGCGCCGCCGGCACGAGCAGCGCGGCGATCGCCCTCCGCCGTGCCCGGCGGCTCGGCCCGGAAGCCCAGGGCTCGCCCGTCATCGCCACGCCGCTCTCACGGCCGGAGCATCGCACGACTTCGAGGAGGTTCCACCGCCGTGGCAAGGGTGCTCCCGTGACCGCGGCACGGCCGACTGGCTCGCCGAGCGCGGCCGGAGTTGCGCGGACACCGGCTCGCAGCCGGCCCGCGGGCCCGCCTACGGGCT
>CAZNIX010000429.1:0-4249 GCA_964573125.1 uncultured Thermoanaerobaculia bacterium | reverse complement strand
CCGGCGACGCCGCGAGCCGCACGCCCTGGAGCTGGACGACGCGGATCGGCCCGATCTCGGGATGGGCCTGGTCGTAGTCCGCGACCGTCGCCTGGAGGTCGGGATCGTCGAGGCCGAGGCGCTCGACCGCCGCGGTCACGGCGGCGAGCACCGCGACCGCGCCGCGCCGCGCGCTCTCCCCCTCGAGCCGGCGCAGCGAGCGGCCGAGGTGCCACCACCCGGCGCCGACGCCGAGCACGAGCGCCGCGACCAGCCCGGCGGCGAGCCGGCCGACCGTGGCCTCCCGTAGCCTCATCGCGACCTCCGTGTCCTCCGCTCGTGGTCCGGATCAGCGGCGCAGCGCCGCGATCCGCTCCACGACCTCCTTCTGCGCCCGCTCGAGCGCCGCCTGGGCCGACGCCGACTTCTTGACCGTGAGGTTCATCGCCGTCGTCGCCGGCGACCAAATCATGGTCATCTCGGGCAGGTTGGGCATCGGCACCGCGACCTCGACCTGCCGGCGGAAGGCCTGGATCACGGGGTCGGCGGCGATCTCGGGCAGCTCGTAGACCGCCTGGTTGGCGGGCGTCTGGCGCCCTTCGAGCGCCATCGTCTTCGCCGCCTCGGTCGCGGTCAGGTAGAGCGCGAAATCGTAGGCCTGGTCCTGGTGGGTCGAGGGCGCGGCGATGTAGACCCCCTCGACGGTCATCCACGGCCGCATCGGCGCGTTCGCCTCCTCGATCCTGGGCAGCGGCGCGACGCCGTAGTCGATCTCGGGCGCCACCTCGCCGAGGAACCACGGCCCGGAGAAGACGATCGCCGCGCGCCCGCCGTTGAACAGCGTGGTGATCAGCGCGGTCGAGGGCTCGGCGGGCAGGATCTTGTCGCGCTCGAGCCAGCCCATCAGGTACTCGAGCGCCTTGACGTTGGCCGGCGAATCGAGGATCGGCTTGCCCGCGGCGTCGAACGCGCCGCCGCCGAACGCGTTCATCAGCGGCGCGTGGTAGTAGAAGTCGCTGTACCAGTAGGCGAGGCCGAAGCGGCCGGCCGCGGCGTCGGTGTGCTTCTTCGCCACCGCCACCAGCTCGCTCGAGGTCTTGGGCGGCGTGGCGACCAGCTTCTTGTTGTAGATCTGGGCGATGACCTTGAAGTTGAGCGGCAGACCGTAGACGCTCCCCTGGTAGGTCATCGCCTCGAGCGTGGTCGGCAGGTAGCGAGCGGTGGTCTCCTCGTCGAGGAAGAAGTCGATCGGGGTGATCGTGTTGCCGGCCTCGATCCAGCCGCCCAGCCGGTCCTGGGCGTAGATGAACACGTCCGGGCCCTTGCCGCGGGGCACCGCGGCGCTGATCTTGTCGGCGTAGGCGTCGTAGGGGACGGCCAGGGTGCTGACCTCGACCTTCCCCGCGCGCGCGGCGTTGTAGGCTGCGACCACCTTCTCGAACGCGTCGCGCTCGCCGCCGCGGTAGGCGTGCCACACCATCAGCTCGGTGGGGGCGGCGTTGTCGGGGCGCCCCTCCGGGGCGACCGGCGCCGCCGCGGCGAGCATGCCCGCGAGCGCGGCGCCGAGCGCCGCGGCGATCGTCGTTCTGTTCATCGCGTCTCCTCTTCCGCCGTCGGTTCGGTCGTCGGTTCGGTCGTCGATCGATTCTCGGGCCGCCGCTCCCCCGCGGCGGCGGCGGCGGCGCCCAGGCGCTCGCCGGTCTCGGCCGCGAACAGGTGGAGGCGGTCGACCTGGACCGCCAGCTCGAACGTCTCCCCCGCCGGCGGCGCCAGCGCCGGGGACACGATCGCGCTCACCAGCTCGCCGCCTACCTTGCCGTGGACGACGGTCTGGTGGCCGAGCAGCTCGACCACCTCGACCGCCAGCGCCAGCGGCGCGGTCGGCCCCGCGCCCGCCTCGGCGGGATGCCGGAGGTGCTCGGGGCGGAGGCCGATCACCAGCTCGCGGCCGGGGGCGCCGGCGCGCGCCGCGAGCGTCGCCGGCAGCGTCAGCTCGAACCCGTCGCCCGCGACCCGCCCGCCGGCGCCGAGCCGGCCGCGCAGGAGGTTCATCGGCGGCGTGCCGATGAAGGTGGCGACGAACGCGTTCGCGGGCTCGGAGTAGACCTGGAGCGGCGAGCCCACCTGCTGCAGGCGGCCGTCGTGGAGGATGGCGATGCGGTCGCCCATGGTCATCGCCTCGACCTGGTCGTGGGTGACGTAGACCGTGGTCGTGCCCAGCCGCTTCTGGAGCTTCGACAGCTCGGCGCGCATCTGCACCCGGAGCTTGGCGTCGAGGTTCGACAGCGGCTCGTCGAACAGGAAGACCGCCGGGTCGCGGACGATCGCGCGCCCGAGGGCGACCCGCTGGCGCTGGCCGCCCGAGAGTTCCCGCGGCTTGCGGTCGAGCAGCTCGGCGATGCCGAGCAGCGCCGCCGCCGCCTTCACCCGGCGCTCGATCTCGGCCGCCGGCATCTTGCGGATGCGCAGGCCGAAGGCCATGTTCTCGCGCACCGACATGTGGGGGTAGAGCGCGTAGCTCTGGAACACCATCGCGATGTCGCGGTCCTTGGGCGGCAGGTCGTTGACCACCCGGCCGCCGATCAGGACCTCGCCGCCGGACAGCTCCTCGAGGCCGGCGAGCAGGCGCAGCGCGGTCGATTTGCCGCAGCCCGACGGTCCGACCAGGACCACGAACTCGCCGTCGGCGATCTCCAGATCGAGGTCCGCGATCACCAGGTTGCCGTCGAAGCTCTTGCGGACGTTGCGGAAGACGACGTCGGCCATCGCTCACCCCCCGGCCGCCGCGGCAGCGACGATGCGCGCGCCGCGCGGCGCGACGTCGAACTCGACTCGGTCGCCGGCGGCGCCGGTCAGGATGGCGCCGGACAGCTCGTCGACCAGCGGCCGGCCGTGCCACGCCGCGGGGGCGTCGAACGCCGCGGTCGCCGCCGCGGCGCCGCGGTTGACCGCCACCGCCACGGCCTCGCCGGTGTCCGGATCGGTGCGCAGGAAGACCAGCAGGTCGGCGTCGAACTGGAGCCCCCGGTGTTCGCCGCGCCAGAGCGCGGGCTGGGCGCGGCGGACGGCGATCAGCCGCCGGTAGTCCGCGCGCAGCGCCTCGTCGCGCGGCCTGCCGGCGCCGGGGCGGACGGCGCGCTCGCCCCACGGCATGTCGCCGCGGTTGTCCGGCCACTCGCCGCCGGCGCGGCCGACCTCCTCGCCGTAGTAGACGACCGGGATCCCGCTCGCGGTCATCTGCAGCACCGCGGCGAGCCGGAACAGCTCACGGTCGCCGCCGAGCTGGTGGAGCGCGCCGGGGACGTCGTGGCTCGACAGGTAGTGCGCGAGCAGGTGGCCGGCGCGCGGCCGGCGGTGGCGCTCGAGATAGGCGTTGAACGCCACCGGCCGGCCGCGGCCCGAGAGGAACGCGATCACGTTGCCGGCGAAGCCGAAATCGAAACCGGCGTCGAGCTCGCCGGCGGCGAACCAGGGCTCGAGCACCGCGGCGTCGCCCCCCCACACCTCGCCGAGCAGGAAGAACTCCTCGCCCAGCTCGGCGCGCGCCCGCTCGCGGTGGCGGCGCCAGAACTCGTGGCCGACGTGCTTGACGGCGTCGAGCCGGAAGCCGTCGACGCCGGTGCGCGCGGCCCGGCCGAGATGGGCGGCCATCAGGTAGGCGGCGACCTCGGGGTCCTCGGTGCGCAGATCGGGCAGGCCGGACAGGCAGGAGGTGAGGTCGTCGTCGCCGCAGGTGCCGGCCGCGGGCGTGCGCAGCCAGCCGCGGGTCGCCGGCCGCTCGAGGTAGGCCGAGCCGTAGCCGACGTGGTTGTAGACCACGTCGAGCAGCACCTTCATCCCGCGCTCGTGGGCGGCGGCGACCAGCGCCTCGAGCTCCGCCTCGGTGCCGAAGCGCGGATCGAGCCGCTCGAAATCGTCGGCCCAGTAGCCGTGGTAGGCCCAGTCCGGGAAGCCGGCGCCGGTGACGAAGCCGTCGATGTTGTCGACCACCGGGGTGATCCAGAGCGCGGTCGCGCCCAGGCCCGAGATCTCGTCGAGCTGCGCGCGCAGGCCGGCGAGGTCGCCGCCGTGGAACGCGCCCTTGGCGGCGAGGTCGACGTCGCGGTCGTTCGCCGGATCGCCGTCGGCGAAGCGGTCGATCAGCACCTGGTAGAGGATCGCCTCGGCCCACTCCGTATGGGGCGCGACGCGCTGCGCGGCCGTCTCGGCCGCCGAGGCGGCGGCGCCGGCGGTCGCGGCCGAGGCGCCGGCCCGCGGAGCCGATCGGCCG
>CAZNIX010000428.1:0-4253 GCA_964573125.1 uncultured Thermoanaerobaculia bacterium | reverse complement strand
GAGCGAGAGCCAGAGCCAGGCGTGGGCGGAGGCGTCGGTGGGCAGCGGCAGACCGCGCAGGATCCAGCCGGCGAGCGCGCCGAGCGCGATCGCCATCACCAGGCGGATCAGGTTGACGGTCAGCGAGCCGACGCGGCGGCCCGCGGCCTCGAACGCGAGCACGCTGGCGACCCAGCAGCCGGCGGTGGCGAGCGCGGCCAGCTCGCCGGCGTGGGGGATGGGGGCGGCGGGCGGCGGCACCGGCGCAGTCTAGTGCCGGCCGCGGCCGCCGGCGCCGCGGTCGCGCGGCCGCGCTCCGGACGCTCATTCCCGCGCCCCGGTTCGTTTCGATCAATTCACCGCCGCTCGATTCGGCCCGATTCGCTCATTGGCGCCGAATGTGATCCAACCGCCGGGACGACAGGGCTGGAGGAGGCACGAAAACCGCATGAGCCGCAGAGTCCAAGCTGAGCAAGAAAGGCGGTTCAGAAAACTATTCGTTCAGGCGGGGCTGCGGGGTGGCGGACCGAGGCGGAGCTGTGCCAGGATGGATCGGCGATCGAAAGGTACGTCCCTCAGCGCCGCCGGCGCGGCGAGCGGACGCCCGCGGCGACTCCGCGGGTCCGGAGGCACGCCCGCGCCGGGCGGGTACGGAATCCCCGGTCGCCGGCTCACGAGGTCACGATGTCGGACTCGCATTCCGGAGCGCGCACGACCGATCCCGTCTCGGCCCCGCCGCTGGTGTGGACCGGGGTCGCGGTCACGCTCGTCGCCTGCGCCGCGATCACCGCCGCCCTCCTGGTCGCCGGCCGCGCCGAGCGCACCTCCGAGACCGCCGAGTCGTTCCGGCGCCGCCTCGAGCTGCTGCGCATCGAGCGCGACCTGGTGTTCGCCGCCGACCGGCTGGAGGCCCTCGCGCTGCTCAACCTGATCGCCGGCTCCCACGCCGAAGAGCTCGCCCGCGCGCAGGCGGACTTCGCGCATCAGTTCGAGAGCACCGAGACGGCGCTCGAGCGGTTCCTCGCCACCGGACACCACGGCAACGAGGCCGGCCGGCTCCTGATGGCCGCGGTGGCGGCGTTCCCGCGCTCCCGCGCCAGGCCCGAGAGCGCGCTCGGCTCCGTGCGCTCGGTCGCCGAGCTGTACGCGCTGCTCGACTGGGTCCTGCTCGCCTCCCCCGACGGCAAGTGGTTCGATCTCTGCGACTACGTCCACGACCTCCAGATCGCCGCGAGCTACGGCTTCGACACCGTCGACGAGTACCTCGCTCGCTACTGGGAGCTCGCCCGCCCGCCGACCGATCCCGAGGTCCGGCTGCGGATCGAGAGCGTGGCGGCCTACCTGCGCGCGCTCGACCGCCAGCCCGGCGACGCCGCGCGCAGCAAGTGGAACCTCGATCCGCTGCTCGACCTCGAGCGGGCGCGGGGCTTCGGACCCGAGCTGGCCACCCTGGTCGCCGAGCTGCGCGCGGCGCCCGGAGCCCAGGCGATCCGCGACGCGGTGCCGTTCCTGCTCGGCCGGACGTCCGCGCCGATCCTGCCGCCGGCGGAGATGTACGACCGGATGGCGCAGTACTCCGAGCAGCTCCGCGCCGGCGCCGAGCGGGCGCTCGGGTTCGCCGCCGGGCGGATCGCCGCCGAGGCGCGCAGCGAGCAACGCCGCCGCGCCGCCGCCCACGGCATCGCGATCCTGGTCACGCTCGGGGCGGTCGCGGTGCTCATCGCCATCGAGCTCCACCGCCGCCGCTTCAACCGCCACCTGCGGCGGCTGGCCGAGACCGACGCCCTGACCGGCGTCGGCAACCGCCACACGCTGCAGGCGATCGAGCGGCCTCGCCTCGCCGACCCGCGCCATGGCGGCTTCGCGCTGATCCAGCTCGACGTCGACAACTTCAAGGCGATCAACGACTCCTTCGGCCATCACGTCGGCGACCAGGCGTTGATCGCCGTCGCCGCGACCTGCCGCCACGCCGTGCGCGCCGACGACTCGATCGCGCGCATCGGCGGCGACGAGTTCGTGATCGTCCTCCACCGCCTCGCCGACCCCGAGGCGGGCGCCCGCGAAGTCGCCCACCGGATCCACGATCACCTCAGCCGGCCGCTCGACTGCGGCGGGCGCTCGCTGCGCGTCCAGGTGAGCACGGGCATCGCCACGGCGGACGGCACGGCCGGCCTCGACGAGCTGATGATCGAGGCCGACCTCGCGCTCTACGCCGCCAAGGCGCGGGGCTCCAACCACCAGGAGGTGTTCGCCGACCCGGTGCGCCGGGCGCTGGTCCGGGACCTCCCGCACGTCCTCGCGAGCCGCGGCATCGGCTGCGCGTTCCAGCCGCAGATCGACCTCGCGACCGGCGAGGTCGTGGGCCTCGAGGCGCTCGCCCGCTGGCCGGCCGCGGGCGGGGCGGCGGTGGCGGTGAGCAAGATGATCGACGCCGTCGAGTGGCTGGGCGAGACCCGGTCGTTGCTGCGCTGCGTCCTGACCGCGGTCGAGGCGGCCTACGCCGAGACCCAGGAGCTCTTCGCGGGACGCTTCTGGGTCAACCTCTCGCCCGCCGACCTCGCCGTCGCCGACGCCGCGAGCCCGCTGCTCGAGACCTTCCGCGCCGCCGACCTCCCCCTCGAGCGGCTCGGCGTCGAGATCACCGAGAGCCTACCGATCCTCGATTTCGCCTCGGCCAGCGAGGCGCTCGAACGGCTGCGCGCGGCCGGCCTGGCGATCGCGATCGACGATTTCGGCAGCCAGAACACCCCGCTCAAGCACCTCACCCGGCTGCCGATCGACGTCGTCAAGCTCGACCGCAGCGTGGTCGCGCGAATCGACGTCGACCTCTCCAATCGCGTGCTCACCGACGCCGTGTGCGGAATCTGCGCGGCGCACGGATTGATCGCGCTCGCCGAGGGCGTCGAGACCGAGCGCGAGGTCGATGTCCTGCGCCGGATCGGGGTGCGGCAGGCGCAGGGATTCGCGCTCTCCAGGCCGCTCGCGCTCGGCGACCTCGTCGAGTTCCTCAGCGCAGGCGCCAGGAGAGCAGCAGGCGCACGTTGAGCAGCTCGTCGGTCTCCGCGGGCCGGGGCTCGAACTCGGCGTCCAGGCGGCGGACGTCGAGCGGGGTGTAGAAGACCTCGCCGGCCAGCCGGCCGCGGTCGCCGAGCGGCCGCACCAGGCCGGCGGCCACCGACCAGGCGGTGCCCTCGGCGAGCAGCAGCGTGCGGTCGTGGAAGCCGAAGGTGAAGGCGTCGACCTGGAACTCGTTGTCGAAGCGGTTGACCGCTGCGGCGAGGTAGGGCTCGCTGCCGCCGGCGGCGCGGTAGGCGAGCGACAGCTCGAGGCCCCAGTAGGTCAGGGTCAGCTCGTCGTTCGACGGCGCCTCGCAGCCGAACGGGTTGGCCTCCGAGCCGGGGGCGCCGGCGGCGTCCTCGGGGGTGCAGGTGATCGCCCCCTCGACGGTGCCGGTCTGGCCGTAGAGGCGGAGGCCGCCGCGCGAGCGGTCGCCCGCCCACAGCTCGCGGGCGAGCGCGAGCGCGAACAGGTTGGTCTCGACGTCGTCGATCTCGACCGGCGGGATCCAGGCGCCGGTGAGCGCGAAGCCGCCCGGCAGCCCGACGGTCAGTCGCGGGCGGCCGATCACCGGCGTGCGGTTGAGGTCCTCGACCTTGGTGCCGCCGAAGCCGACCCGGCGCTGCTCCGCGGACAGGCTCGGCACCCAGCCGGCCTCGAGCCCGAGCTCGAGCGCCCCGGGGTCGAGCGGCGCGGGGACGCCGAAGCCGGTGAGCAGGGTGACCGAGCCGACCCAGGCCATCGCCCACGACTCGGGATCGTCGAAGGAGAGCTCCTCGGTGACGTCGAGCACCGGCGGCTCCTGGCCGGCGGCGGGGACGGCGAAGGCGGCGGCGAGCGCGGCGAACGCGAGCGCCGGGGCGGCGCGCGCGCGGCGCCGGGACGGCGCGGGCGGTCGGGTCATGGTCGTCTCCCCCCTCCTCCAAAACGCGCCCCGGGCCGGCCGCGGCAGGAGCTCCTGCAAGGCGGGGGGCCGGCCCGGGGCGCTGGGACTCACGGACAGGTCGCGAAGGCCTGGGTGTCGGCCACCGGCAGCGCCACCATCCCCTGCGGGTTGCTGTAGCGCTTCGCCCGCAGCGCGTCGGTGTCGGTCACCGTCACCCGGAATCCGACGTTGGTGGTCGCCGCGAAGAACACCCAGTAGCGGTTGAACTGCGGGATGCACGCGTTCTGCAGCTTGACCAGCATCTCGATGTTGTTCTCGTTGAAGAACCAGA
>CAZNIX010000427.1:0-4254 GCA_964573125.1 uncultured Thermoanaerobaculia bacterium | reverse complement strand
CGGCGCCGCCTGCGGCGGCGGCCCGGGCGCGCTCTGCCTGCTCGGCGACCGCTTCCGCGTCGAGGTCGAGTGGACCGACCAGCGCAGCGGCGACTCCGGCGTCGGCACCGCCATCTCCGGCACCGACCGCAGCGGCTTTTTCTGGTTCTTCAACCAGAGCAACATCGAGCTGGTGGTCAAGATCCTCGACGGCCGCGCGGTCAACGGCAAGTTCTGGGTCTTCTACGGCGCGCTCTCCGACGTCGCCTACACGATCACCGTCACCGACACCGAGACCGGCGAGGAGGCGACCTACCACAACCCGCCGGGTGAGATCTGCGGCCGGGGCGACACCGCGGCGTTCTGACGGGGGTGAGGCCTCTCCGCCACGCCCCGGCTCCCGCCTCCGGTCCCTGCTGCTCGCTTGCACGCAGGGGCCGGCTCCGCGTCCGGGCTTGACACGAACCTCGTGGGCCACTAGGTTCGTGGCATGAAGAACGTCACGATCACCCTCGACGACGAGGTGGCGCGCTGGGTGCGAGTGCTCGCCGCGCGGCACGAGACCAGCGTGTCGCGGCTGGTCGGCGAGATCCTGCGCGAGCGCATGCAGACCGACGAGGGTTACCGCTCCGCGATGGAGCGTTTCTTCTCCGTCCGTCCGCGCCCGCTGCGCGAACGCGAGACCGATCGGCATGCCTCGCGCGAGGAGTTGCATGACCGCCAGGGTCTTCGTTGACTCGAACGTCCTCGTCTACACCCTCGACAGCCGCGAGGCCGCGAAGCAGGCCCGAGCCGCCGCATGGATGGAAGACCTGTGGTCGAGCCGGCGGGGCCGGCTCAGTTTCCAGGTCCTCCAGGAGTTCTATGTCAACGTCACCCGCAAGGTCCGGCCGCCGGTCGAGGAAGAGGAGGCGCGCAAGGTCGTCCGGTCGCTGCTCGCGTGGCAACCGGTCCGAGTCGGCGCCGGCGAGTTGGAAGCGGCGTGGTCGATCCGCGACCGCCACGAGCTCTCTTGGTGGGACGCGCTGATCGTCGCCGCGGCCGAGTCGAGCGACTGTCGCTACCTGTTGACCGAGGACCTCCAGCACGGTCAGGATCTCGGCGGCTTACGAGTCGTCAACCCGTTCCTGACCGCCCCCGAAGAGCTGCCATCCGACTGAGCGCGCGCCCGTCCCCCGCTGCCGGTGACCCGCGCCCGAGGATTCGCCGCGCCCATGACCGCACCCGACCGCACTCCCGTCACCGAGTTCCGCACCACCCGGCGGGTCGAGTTCGCCGACACCGACCTCGGCGGCATCGTCCACTTCGCCCGCTTCTTCGTCTTCATGGAGACCGCCGAGCACGAGCTGCTGCGTTCGCTCGGCACCAGCGTCCACGTCACGGACGGCGACGGCCGGGTGATCGGCTGGCCGCGGGTCGCGGCGCGCTGCGACTACCTGGCGCCGCTCCGGTTCGGCGAGGTGGTCGAGATCGTCCTCCGCGTCGCGCGCAAGGGCGAGCGGTCGATGACCTATGACGCCGAGTTCTCGGCCGGTGGCCGCCTGTGCGCCCGCGGGCGGATGACCTCTGTCTGCTGCGTCCTCAACGAGCCCGCGGGCCTGCGGCCGATCCCGATCCCCGAGCCGCTTGCGAGCCGGCTCGGCGAGGCGGCGGCGGCGGTGGTGGCCGGCGGCGCGGGCTGACTTCCTGCGCCGCCCCGCCTCAGGCGACCGCCGTCACGCTCGCTCCCCGACGGGCGCGCGGCGGCGCGCCGTACCGCCGAGACAGGGGAGGGACCCGGGCGATCACGCGCGCCGGGAGGGGGGCGCAGCGGCGACACCGCCGCGTTTTGAGCCGCTGCGCGGCCCGGGGCCGGAGAACGGGTACACTGCGGGGCGCCCGACGAGGCGCGCCCGCCATGACCCTCCCCGCCGAACCGCTCGCCGTCGTCGCCGCGGAGGCACCCCCCGCCCGTTCGCCGGCTGCTGCCACGCGCTGGTCGCGGCTGCGGCTGGGGTGGGTGGTCGCGGCCGGGGGCGGCATCCTGATGGCGCTCGAGATCCTCGCCAGCCGGGTGCTGGCGCCGCACTTCGGATCGAGCGTCTACGTCTGGGGGTCGATCATCAGCGTGTTCCTCGCCGCGCTGTCGCTCGGCTACGTGTGGGGCGGGCGGCTGGCCGACCGCGAGCCGACGCTCGCCGGGCTCGGCCGCCAGGTGGCGTGGGCGGCGTTCGCCCAGGGGGCGCTGCTGCTCGCGGCGCGGCCGGCGACCGCCTGGCTGGGCGACGCCACCGGCGGCTCGGCGTGGGGGACCCTGCTCGCCGCGACCGCGCTGTTCGGGCCGCCGAGCGTGCTGCTCGGCGTGATCTCGCCCTACGCGGTGCGCCTCGCGCTGACCGCGCTGACCGCGCTCGCCGCGCTCGCCGGCGCGCTCCGCCGCGAGCCGCTGCCGGCGCTGGTCGTCGCCGGGGTGCTCGCGCTCGCGGTGCGCGCCTGGGTCGCGCCCGCGGGGCCCGACGGCGGCCTGCTGTTCGAGCAGATGACCCCCTACCAGACCCTGCGCGTGCGCGACGCCCACGGCGTGCGCACGCTCGAGAGCGACCGCGTGCACCACAGCGCGATGCGCCTGTCCGACCGCCAGCCGGCGCTCGCCTACGCGCGCGCCGCGCCGGCCGTGCTCGTGCTCCAGCCCGACCTCGATTCGATGCTCGTGCTCGGCATGGGAGCCGGCCACGCCGGCACCTACCTCCAGAGCCTGCGGCCCGGGCTGACGCTCGACTTCGTCGACATCGACCCCGCCGTGCCCGCGGTCGCCGCGCGCTACTTCGGCTTCCGCGAAGCCCCCGGGCGGCGCGTGCACGTCGCCGACGGCCGCCGCTTCCTCGACCGCAGCGACCGGCGCTGGGACTACATCTACTGCGACACCTACATCGGGCTCTCGGTGCCGTTCCACCTCACGACGCGCGAGTTCCTCGAGCTGGTGCGCGCGCGCCTGGCGCCCGGCGGGGTGTTCGGGCTCAATCTCGCCGGCAGCCTCGCGCGGCCGTTCCCGCGCGCGATCTACCGCACCGTGCTCGACGTCTTCCCCCACGCCTGGGCGTTCGCGGTGCCCGGCTCGGGGAACCTCCTGGTGCTCGCCACGGACGGCGAACCGCCGAACCCGGAGGAGATGGCGCGGCGCGCCGCCGCGCTCGACCGCGAGTTCGGCTTCGAGCAGCCGCTCGCCTACCTCGTCGCCCGGCGGGTGCGCGAGGGCATCGATTTCGCCGGCACGCCGGTGCTCAGCGACCGCTTCGCCCCGGTCGACCGCCTGCTCCACCTCGGCGAGGACGTGGCCGACATCCCGGGCCTGCCGCCGGCGGCGAGCGCGCCCGCGGACCCGGAGTGAGCCGGCGCGCGGGACTCCCGAGCGCCGTCGCCGAGCCGCCCGCGCCGAGTGGAGTTCGCCGTGGAGTTCATCGTCCACCCCGAGATCTGGCGGCTCTTCCCGGGGCTCCGCATCGCGATCGTGCGGGCGGCCGGGGTCGACAACCGCGTCGAGCGGCCGTCGGTAGCGGCGGCGTGGCGCGCCGCCTGGGCCGCCGCCGGCGCGCTCGCGGTCGCCAACGCGCAGTCGCATCCGCGGGTGGTTCCCTGGCGCGAAGCGATCCGGGCGACCGGCGCGCCGCCCAAGAAGTTCCCGAGCTCGATCGAGGCGCTCCTGCGCCGGGCGCTCAAGGGGGGCGAGGCGTTCGCGGTCAACCCGCTGGTCGACTTCTACAACGCGGTCTCGCTCTCCCGCGTCGTCCCGGCCGGCGGCTTCGACCTCGGCGCGGTCGAGGGTGCCGTCGAGCTGCGGCCGACCCGCGCCGGCGACCGCTTCCGCGCCCTCGGCGGCGACGCCGTCGAGGCGGTGCCGGCGGGCGAGATCGCCTACGCCGACGGCCCCGACGTGCTCACCCGCCACTTCGTCTGGCGCCAGTCGGAGAAGGCGGCGATCCGCCCCGCGACGACCGACGCGCTCTTGATGTCGGAGCTCCTGGCCGCGATCGAGCCCTGGGCGCTCGAGGCGGTGCTCGCCGACCTCCGCGACGGGCTCGCCGCGCACTTCGGGGTCGTGGCCGAGGCGCGGGTGCTCGACGCCGGCGCGCCGCGGGCGAGCTGGTGAAGGCCGCCGGAAAGACGGCGGCCGCCGGGAGACGACCGCGGAGCCGAGAGACCAGGCGCCGGCGGTCCGTCTTCCGGCCCGTCGGCCGCCGTGATCCGGCCCCCCTGGGATTCGCCGCCGGCGCCACGACCGCGCACCCGGCCGCGACC
>CAZNIX010000426.1:0-4260 GCA_964573125.1 uncultured Thermoanaerobaculia bacterium | reverse complement strand
CCCCGGCGCCGCCGCCAAGGGCATCCGGCGCGCGAGCACGGCGGCGATCGCGACCAGGCAGGCGAGGCCGAGCGCGGCGGTCGGCAGGTTGTGGCCGTCGAAGAGCCGGACGTTGGCGCCCCAGATCACCGCCGGCACCGCCACTCGGTGGAGATTGATGCGCGCCCGCCACCACTGGCCGGCCTCCGACGGCGCCCCCTGGTCGTCGAAGATCTGACGCAGCACGCCGTAGTAGTCGTCCCGCTGCATCCGGCCGTACTCGGGCAGCACCGCGAGATGGACGACCAGCGGCGCCGCCAGTGCCACCCACAGCGCGCCGCGAAGCAGGTGCGCGCCGCGATCGTCAGGCATCCGCGAGGTGTCCCAGGCTGCTCGCCCCTCGTCCGTCGAAGTCGCTCTGGTCGATGCGTTGATAGCGCCAGGTCGCTCCGGTCGCAGCGCTGACGCGCTCACACCAGTCTTCGAGGGCCTCGTCCTTCGCCGCCGTGCCCTCCCAGACGCGGCCCTTGGTCTCGATGATCCAGTTGACCTCGCCCGCCTTGGTACTTTGCACGGCGACCCAATCCGGGTGGTAAAAGCCGATGGCTCCGCTCGGCTTCAGGTAGTCGACGCGGAACTGAGTGCCCGACTCGCCCTGCTCGGTGGTTCCGAGTGACGCGAACCGGGCGACGTCGCCAGCGGCATCGAGGAACTCGGCGAAGCGGCGCTCGAAGTCGTTGTAAGTGGCGACGTAGTTGAAGACGGTCTTCCCGGCCTCGAGGGGCGGCAGGTTGCGCCGCCAGATGAACGGCTTCGTCTCGGAGAGACGGAAGTCCGCCTTGTCGAACTCGATGGCGCGTCGCTCGATGGTCAGCTCGGCGATCTTGCGGGCGAGGTACTTGGCGATGCCCTCCTGCAGCTCCAGCCGGGAAAGATGGGAGCGCAGCTCCTCCTCGGCGAGGTCGACCGTCCGGCCGAAGCACCGGGTCGCGACGTAGTCGCGCACCGCCGGGTACAGCTCCGCGAACCGGTTCGGCAGCTTGGCCCGGCGGATGACCTTGTTCGTGATGCTCGCCAGCAGCTCGTGGGCAGGAGGCAGCTCGCCGGCCGCGACATCGGTCTGGTGGACCTCGGTCTCCGTGGTCGCGAACTCGAGCCGGAGCCTCACCCGGAACGGTTCGGCGAGCTCCAACTGATCGTAGATGGCTTCGAGCGCATCGACCTCCAGGTCCGAGAGCTTGCGGATGTCGTGCTCGAGCCTCGGCTTGGTGATGGGGATCGCGATGTCGTAGGCGAGACGCTCCTGGACCGGATAGATGCTCACCGGCGGCGGCGGATCGGTCTTGGTGGTGGCGACGCCGACTCCTTCGGCTTCGAGCTGCGTGCGGAGCACGTTCAGCAGGTTGCGGGTGCCGAGCACCTCCAGGGTCTGTGTGCGGTCCGGGCTCACTCCAGTCATCAGCCGCAAACCCCGGCCGATCACCTGCTCGGGGAGGATCTCGGCCCTGGCGGTGAATGGCCGCAGGCCGAGCACGACGGTGACGTTGCGCACGTCCCATCCCTCGCGCAGCATCATCACGCTGACGATCGCCTTGACCTGGCTCTCTCTCTTATCGATGTCGCGCGCCACCTCCCGCGCCTTGTCGAGATCCTTCTTCGTGATCTCGCCCGCCTTGTCGGTGTGGATCACCAGGACCTCGCGCTCCTTGAGTCCGAACTCTTTCGTCTTCCACAGGTACTCCCCGATCGCGTCGGCGTAGACGTTCTTCTCGGCCATGATGAAGAGCACCGGCCGGGTGGCGAGCGGCTTGTAGACCTTGTCGTGCTCCTTCCAGCGCCCGACCGCCGCCCGCAGCCAGTAGCCGTACTTCTCACCGACGTTCTCCCTGGTCACGCCGTCGGGATCCTCCGCCGGCTGGCGGGGGTCGTCTTCCTTGGTGACGATCAGCGGTGCCTTCACGATGCGGTCCTCCACCGCCTGGGCGAGTGGGTAGTCGCAGACCGTCCAGGGGAAGTACATGCCGTTCTGGTCTTTGGGGGTGGCGGAGAAGTCGAGCCAGAGCGCGAGGCCCTTCGGCAGCGCGCGGTGGACGGCGAGCAGCGACTGGCTCCACATGAGGTCCTCGTCGTGGACGTGGTGCGCCTCGTCGTTCAGCACCACCAGGTCCTTGAGCGACTTCACCCGCTCCAGCATCGACCGCTGGCCGGAGGCGGCGAGGTCCTTCGCGGGCTTCTTGCCGAGCAGGGCCTCGACGGCGTTCTGCGGAGTCCACTCCTCGTCGCGCGACTCGTAGAGCTGGTGGATGTTGGTGAGGAAGAGGTTGCCTGAGGGGTCGGGCTCGGTGGCCTCGCCGCGCAGGATCACCTTCAGGGACAACTTGCCCCATTCAGGAGGGACCAGCGGCAGGTTGTTGAAGATCCGGTTGCTGGCGAACTCCTTCTCGAGGCGCTGGTACACGATCACGTTCGGCGCGACGATCAGGAAGTTGGTCGAGAGCTCCGAGCCCGGAACCCGCAGCTTGTGGTAGCGGGCCCACACGATCGCCATCGCCATCACCCAGGTCTTGCCCGAGCCGGTGGCCATCTTGAAGGCGAAGCGGCGCAGGTTCTCGGGCGGCAGATCCTGCACGCCCTCGGCATCGAGCTCCGGCACGTAGCGGCGGACCTGGCGCCGGCCGTCCATCGTGGTTTGGAAGACGATGTTGTCGGAGTACAGGTCCTTCGTGAATCTCGTCGCGTGGGCCTGTATGAGCTTCTGCGCGTCGCGCTGGCCCGCGATCTCCACCAACCACACCAGCGTCTCCATCGCCTCGCGCTGGCAGAAGTAGTAGTTGAACGGAACGCCGAACCCCGGGACTTCGTGGTCCTCATCGAACCAGTACTCGAACAGCCGCCGTGTGACGTCCGACGCGCCCTCGTAGCCGCCCTCGCGCCAGGCATCCACCGCGGTGCGGACCTTCGGGACCAGCAGGAGCCGGCTCGGGCGGCGGCCGGAGTCCTCCACCCGCCAGCCGGTGGGCGCCGTGTCGTCCTTGACCAGGTACGAGGTCGGCTTCTCCCACGGCCGGCGGTCCGGGATCTCCGGCAGGTCCTTGTCATAGGCGATCACCGCCCTGGCCATGGCTATTTCACCTCCACGTCAAGGGCCTGCGAGGTGTCGTTGCCGAAGACGTCGATCACCTTGACGAGGACGCTGTACCGACCCGATGTCTCGTAGACGTGCGGGTCGGAGACCAGGGGGAGCTTGCGCTCCTTGCGGGTGCGGTAGGCCACCCAGCCCTGCATGAAGGTGTCGTTGCGGAAGTCCCAGTCCACCGCCCAGTAGTCGATGTAGTCGGACCACTTCTTGACCTTGCTGCGCACGTCCTCGGGGATCAGTTCGGTGTTGGGGATGACGAAGTCCTGGAGCGCCACCCGCGCGGTGAGCTTCTTCGGCTGCTCGATCTCGGCTTGCAGGTATGCCAGCTCGAAGAAGCGCACGTCGCCCTTGTCGGCGGCCTGCTGCTCCATGACCTCGCGCGGGATCTGGAGCAGGAGGAGCTTCACGCCCCTCGTCTTCGCCTCGGAGACGATCAGGTTCTGGAGGCCCATCTCCCACTCCCAGCCGAGCACGTGCAGCTCGCCCTGCTTGAGCTTCTTGCACTCGTCGACCGCCGCGTCGATCTCGGCGATGGTCACCGGCGCGTCAACCGCCCCGATGTGGACCATCGCTTTGGCCTTCTTGCCGTGCAGGTGTGCCATGCCGGTGAGAGGCTGGGCGCCGTAGAGCTTGAGGATGAAGGCGAGGTACTCGTAGAGCGACTGCTCGGTGAGGGACTTGGTCTTGGATTCGCCAAAGGTGACACCCTGCCAGTACTGGCGCTCGTACTTGCCTAGGTTCAGCACCTCGAAGGGCTTGCAGTTCTCGATGCCGAGCAGCCGCTTGCGAGTGACATGGATGCCCCAGCGGCCGAGGTCGCAGCCAATCCAGCGGCGGCCGAGCTTCTCGGCGACGGCGAGTGTGGTGCCGGAGCCACAAAAGAAGTCGGCGACGAGGTCTCCGGCGTTCGAACTGAGACTAACAGCTCGGTCGAGGAGAGCTTCAGGTTTCTGAGTGTCGTAGCCAAGTCGCTCATTCGACTGGGGCTGCACCGTGTTGATATCAAGCCACAAGTCCTGCAGTGGGACACCAGGCATTTCGTCTAAATAGCGCTTCTGTGCTGGAACGGTGCCGGGGCTTGTTTGTACGTATCTGTTTACCGTCCCTGGGAAAGCCTCTGGGAAGGCAGGGCCGAGCGTGGG
>CAZNIX010000425.1:0-4281 GCA_964573125.1 uncultured Thermoanaerobaculia bacterium | reverse complement strand
CACCAGCTCGTCCGGCCGGACGTGAGTGCGGGCGGCGGCCTCGACCTCGGCGCGGGCGAACCCCGGGATCGGCCCGTGTGACCGTCGCATCAACCCCACCACCGTCACCCGGCCGCCGGCCGGCACCGCGATCGACACCCCCTCGGGGGCCACCGACAACTCCGGCGACGCCCAGGCCGGCACCGACCACGCCAGCGCCAGCAGCGCCGCGAGGGCGCCGCAGATCGTCGTTCTCATGACCGAACCTCCATCCGCGTTTACGAACTCGACACGGTTCACGTCACACTCCTCCCCCCGCCGCGACTTCCCGCCCCGAGCTTCTCCGCCCACCCGGTCAGCTCCCTCCACGCCGCCCGCGCCTGCACGCTGGGCCCTTGCTCGCCGGACAGGCGGATGTGCACCCGCTCGCGGCACAGCTCCACCGCCGGCCAGACGCCCTTCACCATCGCCACCGCCACCGCGCAGGCGACGAACAGCAGGGCCGCCTCGGGAGTCGCGAATTCGTAGCTGCGCTCGATCTGCCATCGACTGCTTAGACTCCCCGCCGATGAGGAAGGTTCACCACGGGTCGCCTCCGTGATGGAGACGTCATGGCAGCCCGGGCGCCCGGTGCCGGTCGGAAGACGGAACGCCTTGGTGCCCGGGTCATCGCTTTCCATGCTCCGCCACCAGTCTCAGCCCCCGTGATCGTCCGCTCCGGACCGATCCGCGTCGAGCCCGAGGATCCATCGCAGTCCTTCCCGCAACACGCTCGTCTCCGAGCGACGACCCGCGAACGCCTTCGACCGCAGTGCCTCGTTCTCCTCCCGGGAGATCCACAGGTTCTTCCGCACCATGCCGGACTCGCTGATCGTAGTCGTGCCACCGCGCGGACCGCGCGCCCTCGGCTTCGCGCTCCTGGCACCTTCGCCTCGTCCCATCCCGGCTCTCCACTGGAAGCGGGGGCGCAATGGCTGGATGGTAGTTGACGAGCACAGGAGGAAATAAACGAGACCTTTGTGTTGACCCCGCTCGAAAGGTGGCACTTGGAAAGCGGCGACCAACGCCCGCTCGCCTCCATGAGCAACGCTGGTCTCGCGCCAGCTCGGCGGAGGTCGATTTCAAGACGGGAGTTCGAACGGGAGCGACGGGTTGTGGCGCGCCGCCTCGAGGTAGCGGCGGAGCCGAAGAAGATACGCGGCGGTGAGACCCTCCCGGTGCACCGCCTCCTGGAAAAGGACAAGTGCCGCCAGCGCCTCGCGGTGGACATCGTTCGCCGAGAAGACGAGTGCCATCTCCTCGGCGAGGCGCTTGAGTCTGGCGGTCTGACCGGTCTCCAGGTAGAGACGGGCGAGGTCGAGCGAGACGAGGGCCATGTTGATCCCGCTCTCCTCGGCGAGGTAGGCACCTCGGACGCCGGTGAGCAACCGCTCGGCGTGCGCCGGCTCCCCCAGACCGAGCGCGATCCGGCCTTCGAGCCATCGCGCGCGGCGGAGGAGGAGCTCGTGGTCGGCGATGATCCGCGCGGCTCTGCAAGCTTTCAGCTCCTCGCGTGCAGCGTCGAAGAGCTCCGCCTCGGCGAGGTAGACGGCGTGGTTGAACCGCGCAAGCCAGTAGAGTCGCGGATTGTCCGCCTCGCCGAGATGTGGGAGCACCTTCGAAATGGCGTCGAGGGCATCGCGTGCGTTTCCCTGTCGGAAGTACAGCTCGCCGAGCGAGAGCATCACCTGATAGATCGTCGGAACGTCGCCGTTCAATCTGAAGAGGAGCACGGCGCGATTCAGGAGTTCTTCGGCCTCCTCCAACTCGCTGAGCTCCCGGCGGTACGTGCCCTCCATCCAGTCCACGGTGGCGTAAACCGAGATGTCGGTGATCCGCCGGCCGTTGGGATCGACCTGGTGAAGCAGGTTGCGTGCCTCGGCGAAGTGTGCGCTCGCCTCCTGAAGGCGGCCGAGCGCCCGAAGGGCGTTGCCCTGGTGAGCATGGGCGAGCACCAGAGCGGCGCGCGCCACCGGCGCGACTTGCCCCGCGGCCACCTGGGCAAGCGCCGCGAACTCCAGGGACCGCGCCGGGTTCTCCGGCAAGGAGCCGAAGCTCTCACTGAGGAGTCGGTCCGCCAGCGCCGGACTGCGCAACTCCGGCGGCGCCCGGCGAAGCCGTTCGAGCCGCGCCTCCGGTGAGAGCGGTAGGAGTTCGGTGTGGAAGCGCTCCGCGTCCTTGTCGTGCGCTGAAGTGGGCGCCGGCTCGCCGGCCTCGTACGCTCGGTATTCCTCGCGGCACGTGGCGCAAGTCGAAAGGTGATGCTCGAGCAGCAGTGTGTCGAAGGTCGGCTTCGTGAGGCGGCCGATCTCCAGCGCCCGCCAAAGCTCCCGGCAGATCGGGACATCGGCGTTCATTCGTTTCTTCGGCATCCGCTTCTTCCGCCGCCAAAGGGAGTGCTCGGCGGAGTGGAATCGGAGACATCTGGAAACGCAGCAACCTGCACGATGCGAGCTACTTACACACGTCTTCACCGACTCCGGACGGACCGTCATCGGGTTCGGGTTCGGTCGCGGGACACCGTGCTCCCAGGCGGCGTTCGCCGCGTTCCTGGTCGCCGCCACCGACCAGTCCCAGCGGATCGATGCCCGGCCCTCCCTCCTCGGCGCCCACGATTCGCTCCACGAACTCCCGGAGCCGCACCAGGAACGGCCTTTCTTCATCGGATGGCGGGGCGGCGCCGGCGGTCGCTGGAAGGACCGCAAAGAGGATCGCCAGGGTCACTGTGTAAAGGGCTCGTAAACTCGTCGGGATACGCATCGCCTCATCCTTCTGGAGCTGAGACGGCCGACCGAGCGGGAAGCCCGGCGCGCTCGCTCCACCTAGCAAGGTGCTTTCGTACTCATCTGCGGGGGCGGTCCGCGGCTGTGGGTTGTGCTACCCTCCGCGCAAAGGTATCCCTTTGTCGTGAGAGATGAACGTGCCCAAGCACGGCGCGCCGCGCTCTACTGCCGCGTCGAGCGCGACGACCGGGAGGCGGAGCAGTTCGACGAGCTGCGCGCTTGGTGCGAGAACAACGGCTGGCGGGTGGTGGAGGAGTACCTCGACTACGACACGCGCACGAGCGTCACCCGCGACGACCTCAGGCGGCTGATGCAAGACGCCGCGCGCGGGGCGTTCGACCTCGTGCTCTTCACGCGGCTCGGGGATTTCATCGCCGAGGGCGTACGGGAGGCGGTGCGCCACCTCGCCGAGCTCGGGCGTCTCGGGATCGACTACGCGTCACGGGCCGAGCCGCAGATGTCGACGCTCGGCGACCACGGGCAGACCGTGCGGGCGGTCGTAGAGATCTTCGCGATGCAAGAGAACCGGCGCATCTCGTCTCGGATCCGCGCGGGGATGCTGCGGGCCAAGCAGGAGGGCCGCCCGATCGGACGGCCGAAGCTCGATCGGCCGCTGCGCCGGCGGATCGTAGAGCTGCGCCGCGCGGGCAAGACGCTCGGCGAGACCGCGAAGGCGGTCGGCGTCTCGGAGAGTACGGTCGTGAAGTACCAGCGCCGCCCGGTGGACGACCTTCTCGACGAGCTTCTCGGAGAGGGGGACCGCTAGCGACCTCGGCGACGGGGCAACGGCTTGGACCCGGCGTCGGCTTCCATCGCTCTCGCCCTCCGGTGGACCTGTTAGCTCGCTGGGACCGCCGCCCCTCCGCGCCTCCCGGAGCAGCCAGGCCGCGAGCGCGAGCGAGAGCAGCGGCGGGGCGGTGGTGAACAGCCAGAGCAGCGCCGGCGACGACTCGAGCGGCGCGCCGAGCCGGGCCAGCCAGGAGCCGAGCCGGGTCGGCCAGGTCAGGCCGACGACCAGACCCGCGAGCCCGAGCCAGGCCGCCGGCGAGCGCCGGGCGAGCGCCGACCGCGCGAGCAGGGCCAGCCCGGGAAACTGCAGGAGCTGGTAGTGGTGCCAGGAGATCGGCGAGGCGGCGAGGACGATCGCGATCGTCGCCGCCATCGCGTAGTCGTCACCGCGGCCGGGAGGCGTCGAGCGCAGGGTCCTGACCACCGCCGCCCCGCCGAGCAGGAGGACGGCGGCGGCGATCGACAGCGACAGCGCCCGCCGCGACGGCGGCACCCGGAAGCGGGCGAGGTCGACGCCGCCCCGCCAGGAGGCCGGCAGCTCGCCGTCGGCGGAGGGCGGCTCGGCCAGCCGCAGCGCCACCGCCGGCAGCGAGAGGTTGAGGGGCGCCGGCGAGCCGGCCCAGTACCCCTCGCCCACGGGGCGCCACGGCGGCGGCCAGGCCGCGATCAGCGCCGCCAGGGGCACGGCGAC
>CAZNIX010000424.1:0-4286 GCA_964573125.1 uncultured Thermoanaerobaculia bacterium | reverse complement strand
GGTACCGGCGCGCCGCGGAGGTCGCCGCCCGGCTGCCCGCCGACGGCGCTCCGGCGGCGACGCTCCTGCTCGCCGGCGACGCCCTGCTCCTCGGCGAGCGGCCGGCGGCCGCCGAGCCGCTGCTCGAGGCCGCGGCCACCGCGGAGCCCGCCAACCCCGAGCCCCGCTATCAGCTCGCGCGCAGCCGGCTGGCGCTCGGCGACCCCGCGGGCGCTCTCGACCACCTGCGCGAGGCGCTCGCCCGCCACCCGGATTCCGAGCTCGAGCCCCTGGTCTTCGGCGCCCAGGGCCGCGCCCTGGCCGATCTCGAGCGCTTCGCGGACGCCGCCGCCGCCTACCGCCGCGCCGGCGACGAGGCGCGGGCGGCCCAGATGGACCAGGCGGTCGCCGCCGCCGCCCACAACGCCGAGGTCGACCAGGCCCGCGAACGCTGCCGCCAGGAATGGGACCGGATCGCCGGCCTGCGCGAGCGCAACCGCGACGTCGAAGGCACCTCCGCCTGGACCGAGATCGACCGCCAGGCCGCCCGCCTCGAAGCCGAATGCGGCCCGCCGCCGGCGCAGAACGCCACCCGGTAACCCTCTTGCCACCTCGAGGCCGCGCGCCCTGCCAAGGAAGTCCGGGTCGAGGGTGTCCCTCCCGGGGACGCCAGACCGCGCGCTCAACGGATCACCGCGGTAAGCCGGTCCGGGTCGAGGGTGTTCCTCCCGGCCCCCCATTCCTGCTCAGCCACTTGCGTCCTTCGTCGGCACCGCCTAAACTCCAACACGGCTTCAATACTCCTGAAGGGGGGGACGGTGCTTGGCCGCTGGAGGATGCGCCACGAGCAGTGGTGGCGACTGCCAACAGAGCGCGTGCTCCTCTATGCCTATGTGCTGGCCTTGGTCTCTGCCGCCTTCTTCGCATGGGCAGCCAACGCCAAGGGGAGTGGCGGCTCTCAATTCGTGGATTCGCTGGTCGGGGCCGCCAAGCCGCTCAGCCCCGTTCTCCTGCCTGCATCCATAGCGCTGGCCACTGGCGCCACTTTAGTCCAGAGGAGACTCGGAACATGGCGGTAATGGCGCGCTGTACACCGCCTTCTTTCGGCTCTTTGTGGTCTCGTGTTTGAGAAGGAGTTGTCAGGCGGTGCTGACCACTATCATCGAGTCACCCTCTTCAAGAAGGCGTGGTGGCGTGACCGGCTCATACCGGTGGCCAGGTCTGGCAGTTCCACGATGGTCTCCCGATCTAGTTTCCACGCCCCGCGAAACAACCCGGACAAGGCGCAGGGGGTTGCGGGCCGCAGTTTTTTCCGGGGTGATGTGACCATCGTCGAGGATCTGCCGGATGTCACGGGCGAGTCTCTGGCCGTGCCCGTGGTCACGGACTATGCCCGTCGAACTTGGTCTGATGTCGATTCCGTCTACAATAGACGTCCCCGAGCGCGTTCCTACGTAGGCATGCGCGTCAGCGTCAATCGCGAACCCTGGGGAGTACTCATTATAGACAGCACTGAGCAAAAAGCCAAGATTGAGCCCGCAGATCTACGAGCCTATGCCCTCGTTGCCGACTTCGTTGGCACAATACTTGAGTAGGAACCAGCGGGGAGGAGCCGAAGATGGGTCTCAGCTCGGGTTGGATTCCGCTTGACCAGGAGCAAGAACTCTTGGCACGGCGCACGGTAGAGATCGGCGGCGTTCAGACGCAGGTCATGACCTCGCCCCTTGATCTGCCCTTGGCCATCAAGGGTGACTATGACGACGTGTCGGGCTGGCTGAGAGTCGACTTCAAGTACACCTTCGATGAGCCCGCCGACGCGGAACACCCGGCGCCAGATGTCTGCTTCCACATCGGCAAACACAGTGGGCGCCTCCTTGCCGTACAAGTTCAAATCGGTCCGGGGAGGTCGCCCGAAGAGGCGGCCGGAGCTTCGGTCAAGCTCATCGTCGCAGCACTTAAGGAGCGACTTGCGTCGGCCAACAGGCGCCGTCGTGAGGACGTCCGCCCTGAGAATCTCCGGATCGCCGGGCTGACGATCCAGAACCGCCTGGTCCCTGCGTTTGGCTAGGGGATTCGCTGAATGCGCCGGGATCGCCTACGGTCGAAGCTGTAGAACCCGCAACCGGGTTCGCACTGCTGCCGGTGACGCGCTCGACCTCCCCTTCCGTTCAAGCTGGAGCGGGACGAAGTTCACCCCCTGCCGGCTCCGCCCTTCGTCCCGCTCGAGCCGGCGCCGGATCTCGGTCGTCCTCATCGGTCTCCTTCGCCCAGCATGCGGAGGACGAAGTCTCGGGCTTTGTCGCGCTTCCGCCGGAACGGCTCGCCTGCTCGGCCATTTGCTTCTAGTCTCACGGTTCGCCTACCTTCCTCCATCATCGCTTCCGGCGTCCTGTTTGGGGGCGTAGAATCTGAGGTTGCCCTTCTTCGTCACCTGCTTGATCGTCCCGTGCTGCTCAAGCAGCCGCAGAGCGCCGTTGATGGCACCCGGGCCATAAGCCCTGCCGTACAGGGCCAGGGTGTCCTTCAAATCGTGGGAACTCTGCGGAGCCTTCCATAGGAGCGCCTGCTGCACCTGCTGGTAGGCGTCGCCCCGGAACCGCGGCGAGTCCCCAGAGATCGGCGGCGATCCTGTGGGCTTGGCTACCGCGCCAGCACCCTGCCTGCGGTCGGGAGTTATCGTGGCCTCGTGCCTCTCGAACTTCTGCAGCTTCTCGCGAAGGCCCGGAAGGACTGCCTGCGCGATTGCCAGAGCCTCCTGCGCGTCCCGCTCGGCTGCCTCCCAGTACTGGACATCAGCCCGGAGCTTCTCAATCGGCGTCATGGGCTATCCCCTTTCCCTAGTTGACTTTGGGGACTGCCCCATGTACACTACCAAATAGTATGGGGCGAGTCCCGGAAGCGGAAGGGACGGGATTCGAACCCGTAAACCGTGTGACCGGTCACCGAGCGTAAGTCGGTTGCCCACGCCTCTAGGCGAGCCCTTCCAATTGGCGCCCCGACCTGCTAGACCCAGGCGGGGCGCCACTATTTTCGGATGGTAACACATCTCAGTGATGCCGTCAATCCGTAGCGCGCCGCTGCCACCACCCGATCACTCGCGTCTGGCCGGCACAACGCTTAAACCACTCATTCTGCGAAGCTTAGTGTCAATGTGGCACATCGAAAGGCACCTGCACAATCGGGGCTTCTTGTCTAGAGCATCGTCTAGGGACAATGGCCTTGGGAGCATCGTCTAGGAACAACGGTCTAGGATATCCAGTGTGGAATGTCATTCCAGAGATGTCATTCCAGAGTGTGGCCACCGATTTCATCGTAATGGGGAACCCAGGCTCGCCAGGCGATGGTAGCTCCGAGCTAGATGCAGGTGATGATCTCCCAATGCAAATGATACTCCTCACTATGATCCCCCCGAGCCCTGGTTTCCCGCAGGGATCGTGTGCTAGTGCGACGGCTTGATCAGCACTAGCGCAGGCGCTTCACCGCGCTCGATCCGACCACTCTCGCTCGCGTCCAAGGCGCTGGGCGCTATCCGCCACGTTCCTCATGTACTAAGTGCCTGGGGACGCGGCGCAGAGCGTACTTCGCGGCCCTGCCGGACAAGGAACGGGCTGAGGTTGACCGCCTGGTGAAGCTGTGACGGGATGGCGAGACATAGAGACAGGGACCCGGACGTCCCGCGTAGGGAATGCCCCTTGCCGTTGACCAGTAGTTCCGGCAGGTGCTTGGGACACCCTCGACCCGGACGGGCCTTTGCAGCGCGAGTACGCCTTCCTCCGACTCAGCGCCCGAGCCCCGGCAGCCCGGCGGCCACTAGGGCGTACCAGACCCCGAACAGCAAGCTCGCGGCGCCGAGCACCGGCACCAGCCCCTCGAGCCGCCGCGCCCTCACCCCCCGCCCCAACAGCCGACCGAACGCCATCGACAGCACTCCCATCGCGAGCGCCGTGCCCGCGGCGAACACCGCGAGCGCGACCGCCCCGGCCGCCGGCAGCGCCGCGACCACCAGTACGCCGGCGCCCGCCGAGCCGCCGACGCCGTGCACGAGGCCGATACCGAACGCCGCGAGCGGCGAGCGGCCGAGCCCGTCGGCGTGGGCGTGATCGTGACGGTCGGCCGGCGGATGGCCCGCCGCCGGCGGATGCTCGTGGGCGTGGGGATGGGCGTGGACGAGCGCGCCGTGGCGATGGGGGTGGCTGTGGAAGGCGCCGCGCCGCCAGCGCACCAGGAGCCGCGCCGCCAGCGCGACGATCAGCACGCCGACCGCGATCTCCGCGGCGCGCCCAACCCCGGCCGGGAGCGCGCGGCCG
>CAZNIX010000423.1:0-4299 GCA_964573125.1 uncultured Thermoanaerobaculia bacterium | reverse complement strand
AACATGAACCGCCCGACCGTCCATCGCTCCGACCCCGCCCGCCCGGCCGCGGTGCGCGCGCCCGGCGCCGCGCCGGCGCCGGCGGCGCCGCTCGAGGCCCGCGACCGCGACATCCTCAAGGCGGTCGTCGCCACCTATATCCTCACCGCCGAGCCGGTCGGCTCGCGCTCGGTGGCGCGCCAGGGGGGCCTCGGGCTGTCGGCGGCGACCATCCGCAACGTCATGGCCGATCTCGAGGAGAGCGGCTACCTGGCGCAGCCGCACACCTCGGCCGGCCGCATCCCGACCGCCGCCGGCTACCACCTGTTCATCGAGGCGCTGATGCGCGAGCGCCGGGTCACCGCGCGCGACCGGCGCTACATCGACGAGAACCTCGGCGCCGCGCCCGCCGACGCCGAGCGGCTGATGGCGCTGACCTCCGAGCTGCTCACCGAGCTGTCGCAGCAGGTCGGCGTGGTGGTCGCGCCGGCGCTCGGCGAGACCGTGCTGCGCGCGGTCCACTTCGTGCGCATGTCCGGGCGCAAGGTGCTGTGCGTGATCGTCTCGGCCGCCGGTTTCGTCGACAACAAGGTGATCGAGACCGACGAGCCGGTGGCGCGCGAGAAGCTGGTCGAGATCTCCAACTACCTCTCCGCGCAGTTCGCGGGCATGACCCTGCGCCAGATCCGCGACAAGCTGCTGGCCAGGATGGCCGAGGAGCGGGCGCAGATGGACCGCCTGATGGCGCTGACCATCCGCCTCGCCCGCGACGGCTTCGCGATGCGCGACGTGCCCGAGCTGGTGGTCGGCGACGCGGCGCCGCTGCTCTCCCACCCCGAGCTGGCCGACATCGCCCGCGTGCGCCGGCTGTTCGAGGCCTTCGCCGACAAGGCGCGCCTGGTCGAGATGCTCAACCGCTGCATGGCCGGCGGCGGCGTGCGCGTGCTGATCGGCGAGGACGCCGACCTCACCTCGGAGCTCGACTTCAGCCTGGTCGCGACCCCCTACGGCGTCGGCGGCGAGACCCTGGGCGCGCTCGGCGTCTTCGGCCCCTCGCGCATGGAGTACCAGCGGCTGATCCCGCTGGTCGGCTACGTCGGCGCGACCCTGAGCCGGGCGCTGGCCGGGGAGAAGCGGTCGTGACGGCGGACGACGCGGGCAGCGTGAGGGAGGAATCCGACCCGGTGGCCGAGATCGAGATCGAGGAGCCGGAGGGCGGCGACCTCGACGCCGCGATGCGCGAGGCGGTGGCGGCGGTCGAGGAGGTCGAGAGCCGCACCGCCGCCCAGCCGGCGTCGGGCGACGGCGCCGGCGAGGCCGGCGACGAGCCGGCGGCGCTGCGGCGCGAGGTCGAGGAGCTGCGCGACCGCCTGGTGCGCACCCTCGCCGATTTCGACAACTTCCGCAAGCGCAGCGAGCGCGAGCGCGGTGAGCAGCGGCGCTACGCCGTCTTCGAGCTGGTCCGCGAGCTGGTCGCGGTGGCCGACAACCTCGAGCGCGCGCTCGCCGCCGACGGCGACGTCGAGGACTTGAAGCGCGGGGTCGAGATGACGCTGCGCCACCTGCTCGACCTGCTGCGCCGCGAGGGCGTGCGCGAGGTCGCCGCGGTCGGCGAGCCGTTCGACCCGACCGTGCACGAGGCGGTGTCGCGGCACGAGGGCCCGGCGGTCACCGAGCCGACGGTGACCCGGGAGCTGCAGCGCGGCTACGTCCTCCACGACCGCTTGGTGCGGCCGGCGATGGTCGAGGTCGCGATGCCGGCGTCCGCCGCCGCCGACGACAGCGGCGCCGGTGGGGAGGCATGAGAATCGTGAGGGAACCGGCGGCCGTAGCACAATACGCGCGCCTCAAGGGCGCGTGTGCGGCGGCCGCAGGCCGCCGACTCGGGGGCGGGGCCCCCGCGCGATTCACTCGCGCGGGGAGGGGGGCTGGAACAGCCCCCCTCGAGGAAAACTAGCGTGGCCAAGATCCTCGGCATCGACCTCGGCACCACCAACAGTTGCGTCGCGGTGGTCGACCCGCTGGCGCCGCGCGTGCTCTCCAACCGCGAGGGGAGCCGCACCACGCCGTCGATCGTCGCCTTCACCGAGGACGGCGACCGCCTGGTCGGCCAGATCGCCAAGCGCCAGGCGATCACCAACCCGCGCCACACGGTGTTCGCGGTCAAGCGCCTGATCGGGCGCAAGTTCGACGACGCCGAGGTGCAGCGGGCGATCGACGTCCTGCCCTATCCGCTGGTGCGCGCGAAGAACGGCGATCTCAAGATCCTGATCCACGAGCGCCAGTACTCGGCGCAGGAGATCTCGGCCTACGTGCTGCGCGAGATGCGCGAGTTCGCGGAGGAGGCGCTCGGCGAGGAGGTCGGCGAGGCGGTGATTACCGTCCCCGCCTACTTCGACGACTCGCAGCGCCAGGCGACCAAGGACGCGGGCAAGATCGCCGGCCTCGAGGTGCTGCGGATCATCAACGAGCCGACCGCCGCGGCGCTCGCCTACGGCCTCGACCGCGAGGGGAGCAAGCGCACGGTCGCGGTCTACGACCTCGGCGGCGGCACCTTCGACATCTCGATCCTCGAGCTGTCCGAGGGGGTGTTCGAGGTCAAGGCCACCGCCGGCGACACCTACCTCGGCGGCGAGGATTTCGACCGCGCGATCATGGACTGGCTGATCGGCGAGTTCAAGTCCGAGAGCGGGGTCGACCTGCGCGAGGACCGGATGGCGCTGCAGCGGCTCAAGGAGGCCGCCGAGCGCGCCAAGTGCGAGCTGTCGACCGAGCGCGAGGCGGCGATCAACCTGCCGTTCATCTCGGCCGACGACAGCGGCCCGCGCCACCTCTCGCGCACGCTCACCCGCGGCCACTTCGAGGAGCTGGTGCGCGACCTCGTCGAGCGCACCGAGGAGCCGTGCCGCGACGCCCTCGCCCAGGCCGGGCTGCGCGCCGACCAGGTCGACGAGGTGCTCCTGGTCGGCGGCCAGACGCGCATGCCGAAGGTGTGGGAGACCGTGCAGCGGATCTTCGGCCGCGAGCCCAACCGCGAGATCAACCCCGACGAGGTGGTGGCGATGGGCGCCGCGATCCAGGGCGGCATCCTGCGCGGCGACGTCAAGGACGTCGTGCTGCTCGACGTCACCCCGCTCTCGCTCGGCATCGAGACCCACGGGGGACTCTTCACCAAGCTGATCGATCGCAACTCGACGATCCCGACCAAGAGCACGCAGATCTTCACCACCGTGGTCGACAACCAGGACACGGTCGAGATCCACACCCTCCAGGGCGAGCGCGAGATCGCCGCCGAGAACAAGTCGCTCGGCCGTTTCGAGCTGGTCGGCATCCCGCCGGCGCCGCGCGGCGTGCCGCAGATCGAGGTCACGTTCGCGATCGACTCCAACGGCATCGTCAACGTTTCGGCGCGCGACATGGCGACCAACCTCTCGCAGTCGGTCCAGATCAACCCCGCGGGCGGGCTCTCGCGCGAGGAGGTCGAGCGACTGGTCGAGGAGGCCGACGCCCACGCCCACGCCGACCGCGCGCGGCGCGAGATGCGCCAGTTGAAGAACCGCCTCGAGGGGCTGGTCTACAACAACCAGCGGGTGTTCGATCAGTTCCGGGAGATGCTCGACGACGAGCGGCGCCGGAAGATCCACGAATCGCTCCTCCAGGCGCGGGTGGCGCTGTCGAAGGAGGACCGCGGCGAGCTCGAGGTCGCGATGTACGACCTCAACTCGATCTCGCGCATGCTCTCCGACGTCATGCTCGAGCGCAGCGGCAGCGCCTGAGCGGCAACGCCCGAGCCGCGACCCCCGAGACATGGCCAAGCGCGACTACTACGAGGTCCTCGGCGTCGAGCGCGCCGCCGACGTGGCGGCGATCAAGCGCGCCTACCGCCAGGCGGCGCTGCGCTGGCACCCGGACAAGAACCCGGGCGACCGCGAGGCCGAGGAGCGCTTCAAGGAGGCGGCCGAGGCCTACGCGGTGCTCTCCGACGCCGACAAGCGGGCGCGCTACGACCGCTTCGGCCACGCCGGGGTCGGCGGCGCCGCCGGCGCGCCCGGCGGGTTCGGGGGGTTCGACCCGACGATCTTCGCCGACTTCTCGGACATCCTCGGCGACCTCTTCGGCTTCGGCGGCGCCCGTGCCCGCGCCCGCGGCCCGCGCCCGGGCGCCGACCTGCGCTACGACCTGACGCTGTCGTTCGAGGAGGCGGCGTTCGGCGGGAGCCGCGAGCTGACCGTGCCGCGCCTGGAGGCGTGCCCGGAGTGCGGCGGCGGCGGCTCGGCCGGCGGCGGCCCGCCGCGGCCGTGCAGCGCCTGCGGCGGCCGC
>CAZNIX010000422.1:0-4377 GCA_964573125.1 uncultured Thermoanaerobaculia bacterium | reverse complement strand
TGCGCGCCGCGCGCGCCGCGAGCGCGGCGGCGCGGCCGGCCTCGCCGCGGTGCGAGAAGTCGCGCGCGTCCAGCTCCGCGCCCTGGTAGAGATCGTCGGCCATCGGGTCGGTGCCTCGCCGGAGGAGTGATCCGTGCGTGCTTCTCCAATCCTGGTAACTTGCTTCGACCCTACTTTTAGGTGACGGAGGGGGCGGAATTGTTTCCACGCCCGCTCGGCGGCGGTCGCGTGGTCGGCGTCGCCGCTCGCTGCCGGCGCGCGCTCGGCGTCCGGGCTCGTACTCGGTCGCCCGCGGCGCCGAGGCGGTTCTCGGCCTCGCCGCTCGGCGGCGTGCGGTTGCGCGAGGCTCGGGTAGAGTGGCGGCGATGCGGTTCTCGGCGCCGCCGCTCGCCGGCGTGCGGTCGCGCGAGGCTCGGGTAGATAGAGTGGCGGCGATGTCGAGGGTGGACGCGGCGGCGGCCGGTGACCCCGGGGGCGCGCAGGACGGCGCGGCGGCGGGCTTCTCGGTGCGCCGGATCGATCTGCGCGGGCGGGCGTTGACCGCCGAGGAGGCCGGCGCGCTGGCTGCGGCGGTCGCCGCCGGCGAGCTGGTCGAGTGCGAGCTGCTCACCGCGGCGGAGGCCGCCGCGCTCGCCGCCGAGCTGGTCGCGCTCCACCGCGAGCACCTCCCGGCCGGCGAGGACGCCTACAGCCAGGTGCTCGCCGGCGCCGGCGGCGCCGCCTTCAACTGGGGGACCGCGGCGGGGGAGGGGGCGGTGGCGCTCGATCTCGCCGCGCGGCCGCTGCTCGCCCGGGTCGCCGCGAGCGCGCTCGCCCTCGCCGCCGCGCTGCGTGCGCCGGGGGAGGAGATCCTGCTCTCGCTGGTGCCGTCGCTGCGCAAGACGCGCACGTTCCCGCGCTTCTTCCACCGCGACTCCCACCGCTCGGTCGACGAGGTCGCGGCCGAGGGCGCCGCCGGCGGGCGCCCGAGCGACTACCGGTTCGTCTGGGACCTCGGCCTCGAGCACAGCTCCGACGTGCTCGACGTCGCGTTCGCCCCGCGCGCCGCGCTGCTCGCCCCCGGCGGCGGCGTGGCGCCGCGCTGGCGGCGGCTGTTCCAGCACCGGGACCTCGACTTCCGGCGGCTCTCAGACGCCGAGATCGACGCCCTCCAGCCGCAGATGCGCGAGGAGACGCTGCCGTTCCCGGAATGCCAGCGGCGACTCCGCCCCGGCAGCGCCTTCGTCTGGCACGACGACCACTGGTTCCACTCGACCTACCTGCGCCGCGGCCGGGGGATCGAGGAGCTGTGCGCCCGCCCGCGCTCGATCCTCGTCGTGCGCTCCTTCGCCGCCGGCGCCCACCGCGCGATCCCGTGGTCGGAGGCGGCGCGGCGGGTGCTGCCCGGCGTGCTCGGCGGCTCCGGTTGAAACCCCTCAGCGGTCGAACATCTCCGCCTTGACCGGGATGTTGGTCTCGATGTGCACCAGCCAGCGGCCGTCGGCGCCGCGCCGGAAGACGGTCGAGTACTTCCACACCGTGACCAGCGAGTCCTTGCCCGGGACCGTGGTCGTCATCCGCCAGTAGCCGACGTCGTAGGCGAAATCGCCGATCTTCTCGCGCGCGATCACGCGCGCGGTCGATTCGACCACCTGGCGGCCGTTGTCGTCGAGGAACTTGAAGTAGCGCTGGAAGCCTTCGGAGATCGCCCTGCGGCCGCGGGTGATCGGGCTGCCGGCCGGGTTTTCGGCTTCGAGGTAGAGCGCGTCCTCGGTGTAGTAGTCGCCCAGCGGCGCCGAGGAGCGCGCCATGAAGGCGGCGCCCGACTCCTTGTAGAGGCGGTCGAGGTCCTGGTCGGCGGCGACTCCGGAGTCGAGGAGCAGGAAGTGGGTCCGGTCGCCGGC
Organism: uncultured Thermoanaerobaculia bacterium; assembly: GCA_964573125.1. Classification (GTDB taxonomy): domain Bacteria; phylum Acidobacteriota; class Thermoanaerobaculia; order Multivoradales; family JBCCEF01; genus CAVSQV01. The sequence goes on along the minus strand of CAZNIX010000422.1, from coordinate 2,494 downwards.
GGCGGCGGCCGGGGCGGCGTCGAGCCGGGACGGCCGAGGGGCGGCGAGCAGGACGAGGACGGCGACCGACGCGACGGCACTGACGCGGAACCAGGCACCGAAACGCACGGGGCACCTCCTGTCGAGGCGGCGGGCGGCGGCAGGCCGCCGCGCCGGCATCGCCCCGGCGACGGCCGGGGCCGGGCAGTCCAAGACTAGCACCAGCGCGAGATTAAGGAGTTGGCATCACCGTCAAGCTCTCTCCACGGAGCTTGTCGGTCGCCTGCCCGGCGATCCGCTCGGCGGCGATCGCGGGAACTCGTCCCATAGCCTTCCGTCGAGCTTCCGTCCGGTGCGAGCCTTTCGGGTTCCGCCCCATTGCTTGAAGAAAAAGGGGACTCCCCATTGCTGGCATTGCGAGCGGATCTCGCGTACCCACTCGGCATCCATCGGCCGGGCGCCAGGACCCGACTCGCCACCGACAATGACCCAGTCGATGTTCTCGAGCGGCAAGGCGGGGAGTGGACCGAGCAGTGGTTCCAGCGACAGGAACCGGACCGCCGCCGGTACCTCGGCGAGCCGATTCACGCGCTCGATGTAACGCTCGTTTTCGACGCTGACCCCCATCCACACGTTCCGTGGCCACGGCAGGAGGTGTCGGAGGCTGTGGAGACGATCGGCTCGCTTGGTCAAGACCTGGAACTCGTGATGGCCAGCGGACTCCATCACTGAGAACACGCTGTGAATGAACTCGGTCGGCACGGCGTCATGGAAAAGGTCGCTCATCGAGTTGACGAAGATCCTCCGAGGCTTTCGCCAGCTCAGAGGCAGCTCGACGAGGTCGTGTTGCAGCGTGACGCGGAAGCCGTTGGCGTAGCGGGGCTGGCCCATGGCCTGGAGCCGGTTCGCCATCCGGGCGGCGTAGCAGTGCTTGCAGCCCGGGCTCACCTTGGTGCACCCCGTGACGGGGTTCCAGGTCGCCTGGGTCCATTCGATCGAGGTGGACTGTGCCATGGGTGGGTCAGAAGGGTAGATGTCGCTGGGGAGTCGCGTATCGCCGGACCTCGCGCCAGAACCTCTTCGCCAGCTCGTGCCGGCTGAAGAGGACCAGTCGGTACAGCCGGAGCTTCTTCTCGGTGGACCGTATCATCTGGGTGTTGGCGATGCCGTCGTACAAGTAGCCGAGTCGCTTCATCGACTGGCCGAACTCGTCGGTCAGGAAGACGTCGAACGTCTCACGCCGGGCCCTTGCGACCCCCCACCTGCTTCGCCAGCCCCGATCGCCGAGGAAGAGGTCGATCGTCGGGTTGCTCTCGTTGAGGTAGATGCCCTGGTTGCGGGTTGCATCATAGCCAGACGGCACCAGGACCATGAAGTCCAACCGACGGCTGGCGAGCTTCTCGATGGTTCGAAAGCGAAGGTTCCTGAGGCCGAATGGGTCCACGAAACAGAGGCCAAGCACCTGCCGTCGCGGCGCAGAGGTCGGCAACGCCGCCAGAACTGCGGCCACGTTCTCGTTGACGTCTCCCGGCACGAAGCGTGCCTCGGCCTGCGCGAAGTCTCGCCCCACACGGTCAACCAGCGCGTCCAGGCGCCGTCGCGATGCTTCGCAGAACACGTACCGGTCGAAGCGAGGGTCCACGCCGAGAGCCAGAAAAGGAGAAGCGGGCACGATCCGATCGGTGCCGCGAATCCGAGATCTCCCGGCGCCTGCGAAAAGGTCGATGTAGACGAGGCGCCACTTTCCATGCATGCTCGTTGTGAACAGGTGGCAATACAGCTTCAGCAACCGATACTTGTCCTCGGCCCAGTCACCGACCTCCGGTGTCAGCAGACCGTCGTCGTCCAGACTCGGGATCTCGATTCCCTGGCGACCTCGCGTCATGTTACGCTTAGTTTACGCCATCCCGCCCTCACTGGCGAGCGTAGGGGGGCGCCGGGGGCGCCGGGGGCGCCGGGGGCGCTGAGGAACCGGAGGTCCCCTGATATCGTTCCCGCCCCATGCCCCGCATCACCAAGGTCACCACCCGGCTCGGCGACCGCGGCGAGACCGGGCTCGGCAGCAACCGGCGGGTGCCCAAGGACGATCCGCGGGTCGAGGCCTACGGCACGGTCGACGAGCTGAACTCGGCGCTCGGGGTGGCGCTCGCGGCCGGCGATCTCGAGGCGGAGACCGCCGACTGCCTGCGGCGGGTGCAGAACGAGCTGTTCCACCTCGGCTCGGACCTGTGCATTCCGGCGGAGGACAAGGAGCGGTTTCCCGGGCCGAGGATCGAGGCCCGGCACGTCGCGGCGCTCGAGGCGTTCCAGGCGCAACTCGTCGAGCGGCTCGAGCCGCTGCGCAATTTCGTCCTCCCCGGCGGCACCCCGGGCGCCGCGCACCTCCACGTCGCGCGCACGGTCTGCCGGCGCGCCGAGCGCCGGGCGGTCACGCTCGCCCGCCGCGAGACGGTCGATCCGGAGGTCGTCCGCTACCTCAACCGCCTCTCCGACGTCCGCTGCACCATGGAGCGCC
>CAZNIX010000421.1:0-4431 GCA_964573125.1 uncultured Thermoanaerobaculia bacterium | reverse complement strand
GCCGCCTGCTTGCCGCCCGCGGCCGCCGCGCCGAGGCGCTGCCGCTGCTCGAGGCCGCCGCGGCGCTGTCCGAGCGCAAGCTCCTGCCCGGGCATCCGCTGCGGATCGAGACGCGGCGAGCGGTCGAGGCCGCCCGCGCGCCGGGAGCGAGCGGCGCCGCGGGCGGCTGATCCGAGCCGCGCCCGCTCAGCCCCCGAACCCGTCCGCCGCCTGCGCGGAGGGCGCCGGCGGCTCACTGTGCGGTGTACTTGAACTCGTTGTTCCCCTCGTCGGTCTCGTCGACCAGGGCCGGGTCGTCGACCCTCAGGTTCGCCGCGGCGCACGGGCTCGGGCAGCGGATCCTCACCGGCGCCGTCTGCTTCGGCGCCAGCGCCGCCACCCCCACCTGGACGACCGCCGGAGCGCCGCCGGGGCCGGCGGTCGTGAGCTTGAGCTGGGTGATCCCGGAAGCGCCCGGCCCGTCGTTCTCGATCACGGCGACGAGCAGCGTGGGGTCGGTCGGCGCCGCGGTGACGGCCTTGATCTTGAGGTCGGGCAGGGGATCGGGCTGGAGGCCCTGATCGGGATGGCCCGGCTGGTGTTTGCCGCCCGGGATCGGGTCGGGCCGGTCGCGCAGGCCGAGACTGCTCGGCGTGGGCGCGACGGTCGGCGCCGTCCCGGCGACCGGACGTCCGGCGTGGACGACCACCGCGAGCTCCACCACGAGCGCGCACCGCGCTTCGCGCGGGTGCCGGAGCCGCAGCTCGCCGGCCTGCTCGCCGCGGTCGCGGACCGTGGCCCGGCCGCCGTTCCACGCCTGCGGCCACCCCGCGAGGCAGTCGGGGGCGTCCGCGCCCGGCGCCATGTCCTGCACGAGCGTGACCTGGCGGCCTTGCTGGACGCTCCGGCCTCCCTGCTCGATCGTTCCGCGAAGGCCGCCCGCGTGCTCTTCGAGCTTGACCGTGACCGTGCCGGGCTGGAGCCCGTAGTGGATAAAGCGGACCGAGCCGTCGGCGAGCGCGAAGTTCGCGCCTCCCGAGTGGCCGGAAAAGCCGGCGCCGGCCGCCGCCTGCGCAAGCCCGGTCGCGAGGGCGAAGAAGGCGAATGTCGTGCGCATGATGTCCTCCTCATCGTGGGAGGCGTTTCGCCTCCACCCGGGTAGTCGGAAACCGCCGTTCCGGCACGCCAGCTCCCCGGCCGATCGACGGCGGCCGCACCGCGGGACGGACGCCCGTACTCTGTCATGAGCACGCCGCAGGCGAGATCGCGCTCCCGATCCATCACCCCCCGAACCCGCTCGCCCACCCCCCGAACCCGCTCGCCGCCGCCTGGGCGGTGGCGGGCTCGCGGATCGTCTTCCGACCTAGAGGGGCGGAAAGGAGGTCCCAACGATGCAATCCCGCACGTTCAAGACCGCTCTGACGATTCTCGGCCTCGTTTTCGGAGGCTCGCTCGTCGCCGCTCCCGCGGCGGCGGGCTGTCCCTACGACCTGCTCGCCATGTGCTGTACGGCGATGCAGAACGGCCAGTGCACCCGCTGGCAGAACTGCTGCGACTTCGTCTGGAAACCGGCGCAGGACGAGGGGTCGTCCTCGAATCCAGGCGGCTCCGGCTCGCTCACGCAGCGGCGGCCCGGCGGCGCCCCCGCGGTCCAGGCGGTGGCGGAGGCCGCCTGCGTTCGCCGCTGCGACGGCGCCTCCCGCGCGGCAGCGACCCGCGAGGCATGCTACGGCGGCTGCGCGGTCACCCCGGCCGACCCGCGGTGGGGCTCGGTCGTGGCCCCCGCCCCGCGGCCGGTGGCGGTCCGCCAAGCGGTCACCACCGAGCTCGAGGAGTTCGCGAGCTCGGCGCAGGGCGGCGGTCTCGCGGCTCCGACCGCGCCGGGCGGCGCGACGCCGACCATGAAGCAGCTCGGCTCGACCCGCGCCAAGGTGCCGATGAAGCACGGCTCGTGCGGCCTCGACTGCGCGACCCACGTGCTCGCCCACCGGACCGGCAACCTCGACGTGAGCTTCAAGCTCGAGATGAGCTGCCCCGGCGGCGCCCAGGTGATCCACCTGTCGTACCAGCCGGCCGGGCACAACGCGACGGTCGTCGTCGGCGCTCCGAGCGGCGCGGGCGAGTACTCGCAGACCATCGCGGCGCAGCCGTTCACGGCGCTCGAGCTGGAGGCCGCGTGCCAGCAGGCCCTGGGCGGCTCGTGGCCGATCCCCGGCGGCCACGGCAACGCCACCGCGACGGTCCAGAAGACCGTCCACAAGTCGATCGAGGTGTGGGGGCAATGCGGCGGCTGGGCCAACAAGGCGAAGAGAACGTGGCCGGTCGCGCTCACCCTGACTTGCGAGGATCAGAGCTTCTTCGTGCCCGAGGGTTGAGGCCGGAGCGGTCGGCCGTGCGCCCGGGGCCGGAGCGGCCTCGGGCGTGCGCCCTTGGGAGCCGAGTCGGAACGGTCCGTGGCCCGCAGCATCCGGCTGCCGATCCTCCTCGGGCGGCCGGACGAGATCGGGTGGTGTATACTTAGATTAGCGATAAGATCTCGTAACGCAAAGCGGAAAAAGGAGGAGGACAATGCCCAGCAAGAAGCAGGCGACCGCCGGCTACGCGCCGCCGGTGACGACGCCGAAGACGCCCGACTACGTGGTCGCCGAGCTGCGCTACGACAGCAAGGTCGCGTTCTCGGCGAGCGGGTTCGAGGGACCGCAGGAGGCGGCGGGCGTGGTCGCCTCGCTCAACGAGGTGCTCGCGAGCTTCGGGATCAAGTCGTTCGGCTCGCACTTCGGAGTCAAGCCGAGCGCGATCCGCGAGCGGACCGCGCCGCCGGCCGACGTCATGGCCGCGCCGGTGAGCGCGGAGTTCGCCCAGAGCGGCTTCGTCCAGATCGTGCCCGAGAAGGCGGGCAAGGCCGCCGAGCTGGCCGCGCTCCTCAACCGGAAGAAGTCGGTGTGGAAGGCGGTGCTGGCGCCCCGGCCGGTGCCGGCGGCGATGGCGACCGGCGCAAGCACCGGCAGCCGCAACTTCGAGCCCGCCCAGGGCTACCTCGCCTCGGCGCCGGACGGCATCGGCGCGATGGCGGTCTGGCCCGCGCCGGGCGGCAAGGGCCAGGGCGTCCGCATCTGCGACATCGAGGGCAACTGGAACCTCGCGCACGAGGACCTCCCCGCGGGCATCCCGCTGCTCGGCGGCACCGTGATCGCCGACCTCGGCTGGCGCAACCACGGCACCGCGGTGCTCGGCGAGATGGTCAGCCGGCCCAACGACTTCGGCTGCGTCGGCATCGGCCACGGCGCCAAGGCGGCGGTGCAGTCGGCGGTGATCGGCGGCGTCTTCAACACCGCCGGCGCGATCCTCAACGCCGCGAGCAAGCTCGGCAAGGGCGACGTCATCCTCATCGAGCTGCAGGCGACCGGTCCGAACGGCAAGTTCGTCGCGATGCAGTTCTGGGACGACGTCTTCTCGGCGATCAAGGTCGCCACGGCCAAGGGGATCACGGTGGTCGAGGCGGCGGGCAACGGCGACGAGAACTTCAACCTCGCGATCTTCGCCGGCACCGGGCTGCAGAAGGACTCGGGCGCGGTGATCGTCGGCGCCGGCATCCCGCCGACCAACTACTTCGACAAGTTCGGGTTCGGCGGCGGCATGCCCGGCTACTCGAAGATCGGCGTGCCGCGCTCGCGCATCTGGTTCTCCAACTACGGCAAGATCGTCAGCGTCCAGGCCTGGGGCTGGCACGTGACCACGCTCGGCTACGGCGACGCCCAGGGCGGCGCCGAGAAGCGCTGGTATACGCTGCGCTTCTCGGGCACCTCGAGCGCCTCGCCGATCGTCACCGGCGCGGTCGCCTGCGTCCAGGGCCGGGCGAAGGCCAAGCTGGGCGCGCCGCTGACGCCGGCCCAGGTGCGCGCGCTGCTGATCGCGACCGGGACGCCGCAGGCGCCGGGGCCGGGGGTGCCGCTGACCCAGCACATCGGGCCGCAGCCCAACCTGGAGAAGGCGTTCAAGAAGATCTGAGAGGAGGCCGGGCGCCGTGGTCATGGTCGTCGGGAAAGGCGGACCGCCGCCGGGGCTCAAGCCCCATCTCCGCGTGCGCCTCAAGCCGGGGTGGCGCTGGGACGCCCGCCGGCGCCGGCTCGTCTCGCCGGAAGGCGAGGCGGTGGCGGCGGGCGAGGGGCTGCCGAAGGGGAGCAGGATCGTCCCGGTGGCGCCCGCCCTGGCTGCGGCGGCGCCGGAGTCGCTCGGCCCGGACGAGGAGGAACTCGCCCGCCACCTGCAGGTGATCCTCCCCGCGGGCGCCGATCCCGCAAAGCTCCTCCCCCGCGTGCGCGAGTGGGAGGGCGTCGAGGCGGCCGAGCCGCCGCCCGAGGTGAGCCTCCCGGGCGTGCCGGCGGCGCGCTGACGCCGCGTCCGCCGGCGCGCTACCGCTCGCGCGGCGCGCGGCGGGTTCGGGCGCTCGCG
>CAZNIX010000420.1:4170-4451 GCA_964573125.1 uncultured Thermoanaerobaculia bacterium | reverse complement strand
GCCGAGCCGCGCGCGCAGCTCGCCGAGGTCGCGGCGCATCGCCGCCACCCGCTCGGGGTCGCCGAGGATCGCGGCCGCCTCGGCGGCCACCGCCTCCGGCTCGGCGCGCGACTGCAGCAGCTCGGGCACCGCGCTCCGCCCGAGCACGAGGTTGACCAGGCTGGCGTGGGGCACGCGCACGAGCAGCTTGGCGAGCAGCCAGGTCCAGCTCTTGAGCCGGTAGAGCACGATCATGAACACGGCTATCAGCGCGAGGAGGAGGTCGGTCCCCGGCCGGGAGG
>CAZNIX010000420.1:0-4160 GCA_964573125.1 uncultured Thermoanaerobaculia bacterium | reverse complement strand
CCCGAGGCGCAGAGCGCGAGGTGGCAATCGGCGACGGCTTCGAAGCGGCCGCCCTCGACCACCTCGACCGCGAGCCCGGAGCGCGCGAGCGGCCCCGCGAGCAGCTCGCGCGGCAGCGCCGGCGCGCGGATCAGGCGCACCGCGAGCGGCAGCCGCTCGCCGAGCCGGCGCGCCGCCCCGAGCATCGCCGGCAGGAGCGCTCCGACCTCGCTCGCGCGCGACCCCGGCAGCAGCGCCAGCCGGTAGGGCTCGCCGGGCGCCGGCGCGCCGCGCTCCCAGACGCCCGGCAGCTCGGGCACCTCGTCGACCAGCGGGTGGCCGACCCAGGTCACGGCGACGCCGTGGCGGCGGTAGAACTCCTCCTCGAAGGGGAACAGCACGAGCATCTCGTCGACCCGCTCGGCGACGTCGGCGACCCGGCCGCGGCGCCAGGCCCAGACCTGCGGGCTGATGTAGTAGACGACCGGCACGCCGCGGCGCTTGAGCTCGCGCGCCAGGCGCAGGTTGAACTCGGCGAAATCGACGAGCACCGCGAGCGGCGGCCGCCGCCGCGCGCACTCGGCGAGCAGCGCGGCGAAGATCCGGCGCGCCCGCGGCAGCACGGAGAGCGCCTCGGCGATCCCGACCACCGAGATCTCGCTCGCCGCGGCGATCCGCTCGAGCCCGGCCGCCGCCAGCTCGTCGCCGCCGAGGCCGAACGCGGCCAGCCCCGGCAGCCGGCGGCGCAGCTCGGCGAGCAGGCGGGCGGCGTGGAGGTCGCCCGAGGCCTCGCCGGCGACTACCAGCAGCGGCCCGGGTCCCGGCGCCGCGGGCCCCCGCGCCGCGCGCGCGCGGGGGCTCATGGTCCGGCGGTCGGCGGCCCGGGCGGGAACGGGAGCATCAGCCACGCCACCACCAGGCCGCCCACCACCATGCCCAGGAAGAGCTGCAGGAAGAGCCGCACCTGATCGCGCCGCTCGCGCCGCCACAGCGCGGTGAAAAAGACGCTGACCAGGAGCGCGTAGGCGACCATGAGCAGGAAGTGGCTGGGCACCGCGGGATCACTCCTTGCGGCCGCTGGCGATGTCCCAGGCGTCGAGCACGAGCAGCAGGTTCATCAGCCCGGCGGTGGCGATGAAGGCCTTGCCGTACTCGAACCCGATCGCCAGCGCCGCGCCCTCGTAGCCGGAGAGCCGGAGCACGAAGTAGGGCACGCCGACCCCCATCGAGGCGAGCGTCACCAGCTTGCCGATCACCCCGCCCTCGAAGAACAAGAGCGGACCGCGGAGCGCGATGCCGATCGCGAACGCGCCGAACACCAGGAGCGCGAACAGCAGCGCCCGCGCGCGGCGGCCGAGCAGCAGGTGGCCGAGGCCGGGCACCAGCCAGGCCGCGCCGGCGGTCCACCAGGCGCGCCGGGGCGCGCTCCCCGCCTCGGCAACGGACGCTCCCTTGCGTTCCGGTGCGGACAATCGACCCTGGTTCCGGGCTCCGCGGGCGAGCACCTAGTCGGAGTTGAGCATCTCCCGGAGTTCCTTGCCGGGCTTGAAGTAGGGGATCCGCTTGGCCGGCACCTCGACCCGCTCGCCGGTCTTGGGGTTGCGCCCCAGGCGGGGGCCGCGGTGGCGGATGCGGAAGCTGCCGAAGCCGCGCAGCTCGATCTTCTCCCCCTCCTTGAGCGAGGTCACGATGCTGTCGAACACCGTGTTGACGATGATCTCCGCGTGCTTCTTGGTGAGCTGGGTGGCGCGCGCCACCTCGTCGACCAGCTCGGCCTTGGTCATGCCGTCTCGTGCCGTCACGGTCCTCCCCTCCCGCTGTCGCCTTGCCGGCGTTTCCGCGTCCGGCCGCTAGCCGTCCGCGGGCTCCTCGCCGGCCTCCGCCGCCGCCGCCGGCGCCGCGGCCGCCGCCTCGGCGGCCGGCTCGCCGCCCGCCTCGGCCGCGGCCTCCTGCTTCGCCTTGGCCGCCCCGGCCTCGCCCTTGCGCGCCTTGCCCTTCGCCGCCGGCTTCTCGGCCTTCTCCGTTTCGGCGGCCTCGACGATCACGCTCTCGCGCGCGGCCTCGCGGGTCGCGGCGCCGCCCTGCCCGGCCGCCTGCTGTTCCAGCTCCTCGGCCTCCTCGGAGGTCGGCTGCAGCAGCCCGCGCATGGTCAGGCCGACCTTCTTCTCGTCGTCCTCGATGCGCAGGATGCGCGCGCGCACCCAGTCGCCGATCCGGAAGTGGTCCTCGAGCTTGGCGCCCGGCGGCAGGTCGATCTCGCTGACGTGGGCGAGCCCCTCGAGGCCCTGGTAGATGTCGATGAAGAGGCCGAAATCGGTGACGTTGACCACCTTGCCGTCGACGGTGTCGCCGACGTGGTGGGTGGCGACGAAGTCCTCCCACTCGTTGGGCATGAACTCCTTGATCGACAGCGACACCCGCTGGTTGCCGACGTCGATGTTGGTGATCCGCGCCTTGACCACGTCGCCCTTCTTGAGCACCTCGCTCGGGTGCTTGACGCGCTTGGTCCAGCTCATGTCGGAGACGTGGATCAGCCCGTCGATCCCCTCGGTGATCTCGACGAAGGCGCCGAACTCGGTCAGGTTGCGCACCTTGCCCTCGATGATCGTCCCCACCGGGTGGGTGTCGCCCAGCTCCTGCCACGGGTTGCGCTCGGTCTGGCGCAGCGACAGCGAGATCCGCCGCGCGTCCATGTCGAGCTCGGAGACGATCGCCTCGACCTCGTCGCCGACCTCGAGCAGCTTGGCCGGGTTGACCACCTTCTTGGTCCACGACATCTCGGAGACGTGGATCAGACCCTCGACCCCCTCCTCGATCTCGACGAACGCGCCGTAGTCGACCAGGCTGACCACCCGGCCGCGCACCCGCGAGCCGATCGGGTACTTCTTGTCGACCAACGTCCAGGGGTCCTCGCTCTTCTGCTTGAAGCCGAGCGAGACGCGCTCGGTCTCGGGGTCGAACTTGAGGATCGCGACCTCGACCTCGTCGCCGACCGAGAAGTGCTCCGAGGGGTGGTTGACCCGGCCCCACGAGATGTCGGTGATGTGGAGCAGGCCGTCGATGCCGCCGAGGTCGATGAACACGCCGTAGTCGGTGATGTTCTTGACCACGCCGGGCAGGCGCGCCCCTTCCTTGAGCTTGGTGATGGTCTCGGCCTTGCGCTTCTCGAGCTCCTTCTCGAGCACCGCCTTGCGCGAGAGCACGATGTTGTTGCGCCGGCGGTCGAGCGAGATGACCTTGAACTCCAGGTCCTCGCCCTTGAGCGACTCGAGGTGCTTGATCGGCTTGATGTCGACCAGCGAGCCGGGGAGGAACGCGCGCAGGCCGACGTCGACGGTCAGCCCGCCCTTGATGCGATCGACGATGCGGCCGTGGATGATCGAGCCGTCGCGGTAGGCGCGCTCGATGTCGTTCCAGCGCTTCATCCGCTGCGCCTTCTGGTGCGACAGCAGGATGTGGCCCTCGAGATCCTCGGCCTTCTCGAGCAGGACGTCGACCTCCTCGCCGATCTTGACCGTCAGGTTGCCGTCGTGGTCGGTGAACTCCGCGCGCGGAACCAGGCCTTCGGACTTGTAGCCGACGTCGATGACCACCTCGTTGGGCGTGACCGCGATCACCCGGCCGGTGACGATGTCGCCCTCGTTGAGGTTGCGCATGCTCTCGTCGTACATCGCGACCAGGCGGCTGAACTCGGAGTCCGGCGCGCCCTCGCCGGCGTGGGGCTCGAGATTGACGATGCCGCGCTCGCCGCCGGCCGCCTTGCCGGCCGCGGGTCGCTCGCCGTCCGCGGCCTCGGACGCGATCGTCCGCTCCTCCGCGACCGCCGGCGGAGTCTGCTGTTCCTCGGTGGACTGCATGAACGGGGTAACCTCCTTGCTCGGGCCCGGGCGCGCGGCGGGACGTGCCGGCCGCGGCCTGGCCTCCTCGTGCGCGAGGGGGATTTGCACACGAAGACCCGAACTCTCCTAACTCCCTGAGAACTCGGGACGAATGAGTATAGGGGCCGCCTCGGAGGGTGTCAACCGCGCGAGCGCGCTCGTCACCTCGTCGCGCACCGCGGAGTCGGCCTCCGCGGCGAGCGCCGCCGCGAGCGCCGCGCGCGCCGCCTCGCCGCCGATCTCGCCCAGCGCCCAGGCGGCGTGGCCGCGCACCACCGGCGAGGGGTCGGCGGCGAGGGCGCG
>CAZNIX010000419.1:0-4451 GCA_964573125.1 uncultured Thermoanaerobaculia bacterium | reverse complement strand
CGCGACCTCGCGCTCCGGCTCGCGGCGCTCGAGCTGGCGGCCGGCCGGACCGCGGCCGCCGAGGCCCAGCTCCGCTCGGCCGCCGAGCGCTTCGACTCGGTCCAGGCGCTGCTCCGTCTCGCGCGCCTCCGCGGCGAGCGCGGCGATTCCGCGGGCGCCCTCGACGCCCTCGGCCGCGCGCGCGCGATCGCGCCCAACTCCGAGGAGGTGCTGCGCGCGATCGCGCGCACCGCGTTCGACGCCGGCGATCCGGTGACCGCGATCCTCGCCCTCGAGCCGCTGGCGCGCATCCAGCCCGAGGTTGCCGAGCACCACTACCTGACCGGCGTCGCCTGGCTCCAGGTCGGCGACTCGGCGGTCGCGATCGAGGCGCTCGAGCGGGCGCGCGCGCTGGGGCCGCCGCGCGCCCTGACCGGGGTCGCGCTCGGCCTCGCGCTCAACGGCGCCAAGCGCTACGCCGAGGCCGAAGCGGCGCTCGCGGAGGCGTTGCGGCTGGCGCCGGACGACGTCGAAGCCGCCGCCGCGCTCGCCGAGGCGCTCGAGGGTCTCGCCCGGCTGGAGGAGGCCGAGCGCCACGCCCGGCGCGCGCTCGCGCGCGAGCCCGCCAACCCGCGCGCCAACCTCGCGCTCGGCATGGTGCGCATGAAGCAGGGGCGCCACGCCGAGGCGCGCGAGCTGCTCGAGGCGGCGGCCGCGGCCGATCCCGGCGCGCCCAAGGTGCACTACCAGTTGAGCCTCGCCTACGCGCGGCTCGGTGACCGCGCGCGCTCGGAGGAGCACCTCGAACGCTACCGGCGGGCCCTCGACGAGGTGGCCGAGCGCGCGCGGGAGATGGAAGCGGCGGCGAGGGGAGGGAGCGGCGGATGACGAGGAAGAAGCGGCGGCGGCTGGCGATCAGTGCGGCGGGCCTGGCGATCTGCGCGGCGGCGGCGGCGGGGGCGGCGGGGACGGCGGCGCCGGCCGCCGCCGCCGTCTTCCGCGACGTGACCGACGCCGCGGGCGTCCGTTTCGAGCACCGCTCCGACCCCGAAAAGAAATACATCCTCGAGTCGATGAGCGGCGGCGTGGCGCTGTTCGACTACGACGGCGACGGCGACCTCGACGTCTACCTGGTCAACTCGCTGACCGTCGACACCGCGGACGACCCGCAATCGGCGCCGAGCGCGCTCTACCGCAACCTCGGCGGCCTGCGCTTCGAGGAGGTCGGGGTCGCGGCCGGCGTCGCCCACCCCGGCTGGGGCATGGGGGTGTGCGTCGCCGACGTCGACGGCGACGGCCGGCCCGACCTCTACGTCACCGCGGTCGGCGGCAACCGCCTCTACCGCAACCGCGGCGACGGCACGTTCGCCGAGATCGCCGCCCAGGCGGGCGTCGCCGCCGGCGGCTGGTCGACCGGCTGCGCGTTCGCCGACTACGACCGCGACGGCGACCTCGACCTCTTCGTCAGCCGCTACGTCGCGATCGACCTCGAGCGCCTGCCGGTGTTCGGCAAGGACCACACCTGCCAGTACCGCGGCGTCGCCGTCCAGTGCGGCCCGCGCGGGCTCCCGGGCACCGGCGACCTGCTCTACCGCAACGACGGCGACGGCACCTTCACCGAGCTCGGCAAGGCGGCCGGGGTGGCGGACCCCGGCGCGCACTTCGGCCTCGGCGTCGCCTGGCTCGACGTCGACGACGACGGCTGGCTCGACCTCTTCGTCGCCAACGACGCCGGCCCCAACTACCTCTACCTCAACCGGAAGGACGGCACGTTCCGCGACTCGGCGTTCGCGCTCGGGGTGGCGGTGAGCGAGGACGGCGGCGAGCAGGGGTGCATGGGCGTGGCGGTCGGCGACGTGCGCAACCGCGGGCGCTTCGACCTCTTCGTCACCAACTTCTCCGAGGAGTACAACGCCCTCTACCAGGACGACGGCGACTACTTCACCGACGTCTCGTTCCGCTCCGGCAGCGCCGCCTCGAGCCTGCCGTTCGTCGGCTGGGGCACCTCCTTTTTCGACTACGACAACGACGGCTGGCTCGACCTGATCGCGGTCAACGGCCACGTCTACCCCCAGCTCGCCAACGCCAAGCTCGGCGCCTCGGCCTCCTACCGCCAGCGGCGGCTCCTCTACCACAACCGCGGCGACGGCACGTTCGAGGAGGTCGCGGCGGCGGCCGGCGCGCCGCTGACCGAAGAGCGGGTGAGCCGCGGCCTCGCGGTCGGCGACCTCGACGACGACGGCCGCCTCGACGTCGTGATCAACGACCTCGACGGCCGCGCCCAGGTGCTCCAGAACGTCCATCCCGCCGCCGGCAACTGGCTGCTGGTCGAGCTGCGCGGCGCGGGCAAGAACCGCTCCGCGATCGGCGCCGTCGTCACCGTCAAGACCGGCGAGCTGACCCAGCGCCGCCTCCTCCGCAGCGGCACCGGCTACCTCTCCCAGGACGACCCGCGCCAGCACTTCGGCCTCGGCGCCGCGGCCAAGGTCGACGCGCTCGAGGTCCGCTGGCCGGACGGCACGACCACGGTGCGGCGGGACGTCGCCGCCAACCAGAAGCTGGTGATCGAGAAGGGCGGGGGCTGAGGGGGAAGCGCCGCCCGCTACGCCCGCTCCGCCGCCCCCAGCGCCCGATCCTCGACGCGGATGCGGACGGCGAGGAGCGCGAGGTTGGCGCCGCCGAGGAGGGCGGCGGTCAGCCAGGCGGTGTGGATCAAGGGGAGGGCGAAGACCTCGAGCGCGACCGCCAGGTAGTTGGGGTGGCGCAGGAAGCGGTAGGGGCCGGTCGCGACCGGGGGCTCGCCCGGGGGCACCAGGACGCGCGCGCACCAGCGGTCGCCGAGGGTGGCGATCACCCAGTAGCGCAGCGCCATGGTCAGTGCGAGGGCGAGGCCGGCGGCGGCGGCGAGCGCCGGGACGAACGGCCGGCCGAGCAGCCAGACCTCGAGCGGGCAGGCGGCGAGCCAGGCGGCGTGGAGCGCGGCCATCGCCGGGAAGTGCCCGGAGCCGGCCTCGACCGCGCCGCGCGCGCGCAGCCGCCGCTCGTGCCGCCGCGAGATCGCCAGCTCGCCCAGCCGCTCGCCGGCGACCAGGACGACCAGCAGGGTGTAGAGCAGTCGGGTGTCGAGCACGGGAAGGGGGGCTGGAACAGCCCCCCTCCACGAAGACCGTACCTAGTCGGCGATGCCCTTGCGGCCCAGCTCGTCGTCGATCACCGCCGACACCTGCTCGTAGGGGACGGCGCCCGAGATCGGGATGCCGTTGACGAACATCGCGGGGGTGCCGGAGACGCCGGCGGCGGTGCCCTCCGCCATGTCGGCCTGGACCTCGTCGGCGTACTCGCCGGAGTCGAGGCACTGGTTGAACGACTCGGTGTCGAGGCCGAGCTGCGAGGCCTTGGCCTTGAGCTGGTCGACGCCCAGCTCGCGCTGCGCCGCGAACATCAGGTCGTGCATCTGCCAGAACTTGCCCTGCTCGTGGGCGCACAGCGAGGCCTCGGCGGCCTTCTGCGCGTTGGCGTGGATCGCGAGCGGGAACTGGCGGAAGACGATCCGCACCTTGTCGCCGTAGTTCTCCTGCACCTGCGCCAGGGTCGGGTTGACCCGCGAGCAGAACGGGCACTCGAAATCGGAGAACTCGACGATCGTGATCGGCGCGTTTTCGGGGCCCTTCGAGGGCCCGGTGGCCGCGACCTGGGCGCGCGGCGGCTCGAGCAGCACGCGCGCCTTGTACTTCTCCTCGAGGGTGCCGAGGTACGCGCCGCGCGCCTCCTGCTGGCGCGTCTGCTGCAGGAACTGCTTGATCTGCGGCGCGATCTGCTCCTTCGGCCGGCCGCCGATCCGCGCCTGGTTCTCGGTGTACCAGGCGTCGATGTCGGCGTCGGTGACGGCGGCGACCTTGGCGTCGATCTCGGCCGCCACCAACTCCTCGCGGCTCACCCCGCGCGCCGCCGCCTCGGCGGCGAGCATCTTGTCCTCGACGAGCTGTTGGACGCTCGCCTCGAGCACCTGATAGCGGTTCTGCTCGGCCTGCTTCTGGCACTGCTCGAGCTGGGCATCGACCATCTTGAGCTGGTCGGCGGCCTTCGCCTCCAGCTCGGCCTGGGTGATCTTCTCGCCCATCACCTCGGCGACCGCGCCGCCGGCGGTCTGCTGGTCCGCGCCCTCGGGCTGGGCGGCGCACGCGGCCACCATCCAGCCGCCGGACACGGTGGCGGCGGTGGCGAGTGCCAGGATCGCACCCCGGGCGCCGCTGAGACGGTCTCGGATCGTACGGTTCATGTCGTCATGCTCCTTTTGGCAAAGAGTGCTCGGAACGAGAGTTACGGGGACTTTGCGCCCGCGCTGGGGGGCGGGATTCTAGCCGCGGGCGAGCAGTTCACGCAAATCCGGTGCCTGCCCCGCGCCGGCGAGGTGGCGGGCGACCAGCCCCTCGAGGATGCGGTCGGCGGGGATGCCGCGCCGGCGCGCCGCC
>CAZNIX010000418.1:0-4478 GCA_964573125.1 uncultured Thermoanaerobaculia bacterium | reverse complement strand
GGCGTCGGCGGGCGGTGGGGCGGTCACGGTCGCGGTGGGTTCGGGCGGCGGGCCGGCGTCCCGGCGGCGCGCGGGCGGGCTCTACATGCGTGCCGGCAGCGGGATGCCGAGCAGGCCGGCGAGCGCCTCGAGCCCACGCGCGAAGACCAGCGCCGCGGCGAGCCGCGCCGTGCGCCGGGTCGGGTCGGGCTCGTGCAGGATCGGATGGCGATGGTAGAAGGCGTTGAACTTCTGCGCCAGCTCGAACGCGTGGCGCGCGAGCAGCGACAGCTCGAGGCTCTCGCCCGCCTTCTCGAGCAGGTCGTCGATGCGCGCGACCTCGAACACCAGGTCCCACAGGTCGTCGTCCCAGGCCTCGGCGGGCAGCGCCCGCGCTTCGTCGGGGGTCACCCGGTCGGCCAGCCCCTCCTCGCGCAGGCGGCGCTGGATGTTCGGCACCCGCACCCCGGCGTACTGGATGTACGGCCCGGACTCGCCCTCGAACGCGAGCGCCTCGTCGAAGTCGAACGCGATCAGCCGGCCGGTCGTCGCCTTGACCATCAAGAAGCGCAGCGCGGCGGTGGCGATGTCAGGGGCGAGCGCGTCCAGCTCGGCGGCGCCGAGGTCGCGGTTGCGCTTGGCGATCTCCGCGCGCGCCTTGGCGACGAGCTGGTCGAGCAGGTCGTCGGCCTTGACGCCGATCCCCTTGCGGCCGGACATCTCGAGCGCGCGGCCGGCGTCGCCTTCGGCGGCGAAGCCGAGCGCCTTCGCGGTCGCCGGCGAGAGCGCGACCATCTCGTAGGCGAAGTGGACCGAGCGCGCGGCCTCTTCGCGGTGGCCGAGCGCCTCGAGGCCGGCGCGGACGATCTTCTGCAGGTAGCTCTGGCGCGCGTCGATGACGTTGATCACCCGCGCCGCACGCCCGAACTCCGGGTGCTCGCCGTCGCCCTCGGCGGCGGTCTCCCACGCTCCGGCCTCGGCCCAGAAGCGGTAGCGGAAGTCCGCGCCCAAGAGACCGAACTTCCAGAGCTGGTAGGCGATGTCCTTGCCGACGTAGGTGACCGTGCCGTCGGAGCGCACGATCACCTTGTCCGGGTCCTCGAGGCCGGCGAACTCCTGGCTCTGCGCGAGCGGCATCACCCAGCAGCCCGCGTTCTTCCCTTCGGCGGCGAGCTGGACCGCGCCGCTCGCCTGGAGCGCCGCGAACGCGCGCTCGAAGAAGCGCCGGCCGAGCACCTCGCTCTCGCGCGTCAGGAGGTCGTAGCCGACGCCGATCCGGGCCATGGTCGCGAGGTGGCGGACGACGATCCGGCGCGCGACCAGCCGCCCGGTCTCGGCGCGGCGGCGCCCGTCCTCGTCGAGCCCGTCCTCGTCGAGGCCGTCCGCGTCGAGACCGGCGCCGCCGGACCCGCCGTCCGCGCCGAGCGCGGCCGCCTCCATCGCGTGGAGGGTGCGCCGGCGCAGCTCCTTGCGCGCCGGGTCGGCCTCGTACCAGCGGCCGACCTCGCCGTAGAGGTCCCAGCAGCGGTAGTCGAACGGCTCGGGGAGGGCGGCGATCTCCGCGGGCGAGCGCCCCTCGAGATCGAGCCAGCCGACGACCACGTCGGCGAGCTGGACCCCGGTGTCGTCGATGTAGTTCTGGACCTCGACCGGGTGACCGAGGGCGCGGAGCGCGCGCACCAGCACGTCGCCGAGCACGGCGTTGCGCAGGTGGCCGATGTGGGCCGCCTTGTTGGGGTTGATGTTGGTGTGCTCGACGACGACTTTGCCGGGCGCCTCGCCGGGCGGCGCCACCACCGGCTCGGCGAGCGCCCGGGCGGCGACCTCGCGGCGGTCGAGGAAGAGGTTGAGGTAGCCGGGGCCGGCGATCTCGATCCGCTGGACGATCGCCGGCGTGCGCCAGGCGGCGACGATCTCCGCGGCGGTCTGGCGCGGCGGCTGCTGGAGCGCGCGCGCGAGCTGCAGCGGCGCCGGGAAGGCGAGGTCGCCCAGCTCCCGCCGCGGCGCCAGCTCGGCGATCGGGTCGTGCTCGACGCCCCAGCGTTCGCGGATCGTCGCGGCGAGCCCCGCGGACAGCTCTCGCTTGAGGGCGCTCAGCATGGCGGCGGAGTCTACTATGGCGCCCGCGCCCCCCGGCGCGCCGGCCGGGCCGCGTAACTCCTGGTATCATCAAGCGGTTTCGGAGGGGAGAGCTGCCATGGCCCAAAAGACGGTGGAGAAGACGGTGGAGCCCGCGGCGCCCGAGCGCAAGGAGGCGCGCAAGAACCACCTCGTGATCAACCTCGAGGACACCCAGCTCGAGATCCTCGCGGGGGACATCACCGAGCTGGAGATCGACGCCGTCGTCAACGCCGCCAACGAGAAGCTCAAGCTCGGCTCGGGCGTTGCCGGCGCGATCCGCGCCAAGGGGGGGCCGTCGATCCAGGAGGAGTGCGACCGCATCGGCCATACCGCGGTCGGCACCGCGGTGATGACCGGCGCCGGCAGCCTCAAGGCGAAGCAGGTGATCCACGCCGTCGGGCCGCGGATGGGCGAGGGGGACGAGGACCGCAAGCTCGCCTCGGCGGTGCGCGCCGCGCTCGCGCTCGCCGACCGCAACGGCCTGCGCTCGATCGCCCTGCCGGCGATCTCGACCGGGGTGTTCGGCTTCCCGATGGACCGCGCCGCCCGCATCACCCTGACCGAGATCCACCGCTACCTGCAGGGCGGCACCAAGATCGAGCGGGTGGTCGTGGTGCTCCACGACAACGACGCCTTCCAGACCTTCCGCCGGGAGCTGCGGCGCGGCTTCCGGTAGGTTCGGCGGACGGCTCGCCCGCCCGGGACGAGCCTACGGCGAGCGCGCGATCGACCGGATCCCCGCCGCGAGCAGCAGCGAGACGAGCAGGACCAGGCCCGACCGCGAAAGGGCCGGGATCTCGAGCACGTTCTGCGGCTCGATGCCGACGGTGAGCCGCGGCCAGAGTGCGGGGTCCGCGGCCTCGCGGCTGTCGAAGCGCTTGGTCGAAGCCTCTCCCTGCGGCACCGTGGTCTCGTTGCCGATCACGATCCAGCCGAAGTTGCTCGCCGGGTCGTCGACCCAGGCCTGGACGTCGGCGACCATCTGCGCCGTCGAGCCCCAGGTCGCCGGGCCGAGGCCGAGCGGCTCGGGGCCGTCGATCGTGATCGTCGCGCTCGGGGCGGCGACGAAATCGCCGCCCGGGGCCGTCCAGTCGGCGCCGCCGAAGAAGCGCTCGCACCAGGTGGCGTCGGGGGCGACCGCCGGGGCGCCGCCGCCGCCGTTGTTGCCCGGCCCGCCGCTGCCGTTGGCGTTGGAGGCGCCCTCGCCCCACGAGGCGGTCAGGCGGTGGAGCGCGAACGGGTGGAGTCCGGCGTTGACCGAGCGGTTGACGTTGAGGGTCAGGGTCGCCGAGGTGACCGCCGTGCCGGGCGGGATCGCGCCGAGGTCGAAGCGGACGACCGCCCGCTTGGCCTCGTTGAACGGCGGGAGGAAGCCGGCGAACAGGTCCTTGCCGGCGCCGTTGCTGAGCTGGCCGCCGCCGGCGCCGCAGGCGCCGTTGAAGTCGTCGTCGTCGTAGAGGGTGTTGTCCTCGCCGGGGGTGAAGTCGACGAACACCTGCGCCGCGGCCGGCGCCGCGGGCACGGCGGCGGCGAGCGCCGCGGCCGCGAGGATCCACCGTCCGCGCATGGGATCTCCTCCTCTCGGAAACCGGCTCCCGCCAGACCGGGAACGGACTTCACCCGCCGCGAGGGCGCGAAGCAAGCGCTGGGAGCCGGCCGATTATACGCGCGAGGCGTAGGTGAGCCCCGGGGCCGGCGGCCCCGGCGCGCGCCCGTCACGCCCCGAACTTCGCCAGCCGCCCGGCGTGGGCGAGCAGCAGACCCATGAGCTGGTAGGCGGGGAAGGTCCCCAGGTGGCCGGCGGTCGCCTGGTCCTCGTCGAACGCGGTCGAGCGGTCGACGTAGCAGTGGCGCGCCGCGAGCAGCACCGGCACCGGGTGCCAACTATGGAGCCGCATCGGCGCCGGCGTCGAGTGGTCGCCGGTGACCGCGAGCACGTCGGGCGCGAGCTCGAAAAGCCGCGGCAGCGCGCGGTCGACCGCCTCGATCGCGGCGACCTTGGCCGCGAAATCGCCGTCTTCGCCCGCCATGTCGGGTTTCTTGACGTGGAGGAAGAAGTAGTCGAACTCGGCCCAGCGCGCGGCGGCGGCGGCGATCGTCTCGGCCGGCTCCTTGCCGCACGGCGCGAGCTCCATGCCGCAGGCCGCGGCCACCCCGCGGTAGAGCGGGTAGCCGGCGAACGCGCCGCAGGCGAGCCCGTAGAGGTCGGTCATCGAGGGCAGGTGGGGGAGGCTCGAGAAGCCGCGCAAGAGCACCCGGTTGGCGCGCGGCTCGGCGGCGAGCGCGCGCTCGGCGACGGCAGCCACGTGGCGCACCGCCGCGGTGGCCGCCTCGCCGCTCGGGTCGGTGGCGCGGGCCTCGAGCGGCGGCGCCCCCTC
>CAZNIX010000417.1:0-4496 GCA_964573125.1 uncultured Thermoanaerobaculia bacterium | reverse complement strand
CCGCCCTGCGCCGCTGCGCCAGGTCGGCGACCGCGAGCGCCCCGCGCACCGGCCGCACCGCGCCGTCGAGCCCCAGCTCGCCGCACAGCACGCGCTCGGCGAGCGCGGCCTCGGGCAGGTGGCCGTGGGCGGCGAGCAGGGCGAGCGCGATCGCGAGGTCGAGGTGGTTGCCCCCCTTGGGCAGGTCGGCCGGCGCGAGGTTGATCACCACCGCCCGCGGCGGCAGCTCGAAGCCGCAGTTCTTGACCGCCGCCCGCACCCGCTCGCGGCTCTCGCGCACCGCGGCGTGGGCGAGGCCGACGATCTGGGTCTGCGGCAAGCCGTTGCGGACGTCCACTTCGACCTGCACGGGCCAGGCGTCGACGCCCCAGGGGGTGGCGGAGAGGGCTCGGGCCAGCATCACCCTGTCCAGACGGAAAGCGCGGCGGGAATCTGTGCCGTTCCCTGCTCCCGCCTCCGCCCCGCGTCGAGCCGCCACCGTCCCGGAGTTGCTCGCAGGCTATCTATTGTGCTATGAAACAACCCATGATGCCTGCTCACGCAACTCGGAGCCCCGACCAGTCCGGAGTGCGGCCGCTGCGGGGACCGCGCCCCGACCCGGGCGGAGGGCGCGACCGGGCGGCGGTCGTCCCGCCCTGTGCTCCGGTCGCGCACTCAGGCGATAGACCGTCGCGATGCTCGCCCGCCCCTGCTTGCGCTTGTGAGAGTACTATGCTACGCTTCTCAAGATATATGCATGACGGTGAATGTCTCTTCGAGATCCAGATGCGCCGGACCGGGCCTGGTCAGGAGATGACCATACCAGCCAGGAGGTGGAAGATGCGGAGGAGCGTGTACGTGTTGGCCGTGATGCTCGCGTTCGTGATCGCCGGCCCGGCGCTGGCCTACGACTGCAGTTGTACGGCCCCCGACCGGAGCTGCAGCGCGTCGGTGTCCTGCCTGGAGGGCTGCTACGCGATCTGCGGCAGCGGCGGGCAGTGCTCGTCGGGCTGCAGCGGCGGCGGGCCCGGCGGCGGGGGCCCCCGGCACGACACCCCGCTCGTGGCGATGCCGGCGCCGGCGACGAATCTGGTGAGCCTGAGTGCCGCCGATCTCGAGGCCCAGGGCATCGCGGATCTCCTGCGGGACGCGCTCGGGAGCGACGTTCGCTTCCTCCCGGTCGACCCGCTCCAGACGTACTCCATCCACGTGACGAACTTCCCGCCCGACGAGCTGGCTCGGGCGCTGGCCAAGTACGGCGTCGTCGCGGTCGCCGGCGAGACCAAGGGCGAGGCGCTCGCCGCCGGCGCCGCCCCTGAGGCCGAGGTGACGATCCGCCTCGAGGAGGGCACGATGGGCCAGGTGGTCGGCCTGCTCGGCCAACTCGTCGCCGAGAGCGG
The DNA here is from genome assembly GCA_964573125.1 of uncultured Thermoanaerobaculia bacterium. Taxonomy (GTDB): domain Bacteria; phylum Acidobacteriota; class Thermoanaerobaculia; order Multivoradales; family JBCCEF01; genus CAVSQV01. The sequence continues at coordinate 3,117 of CAZNIX010000417.1, read as the reverse complement.
GGTGATCCTCCGCGTCACCGACCCGGAGCAGGCCTTCAGCCTCGACGTGCAGCGCATGCCGCTCGGCGAGCTGCTCGCGGCGCTCGAGAAAATGGGCGCGATCGCGCGCGAGTACGAAACCCGCTAGCGCCACCCGCTGGCGCCGGCCGCTCCGACCGTCCCGCCGTGGGACTGGTACGCTGCGCGCTCGTATGCGCGGGAAGCTCGTCGGGACGGTGCTCGGAGTCACGGCGGCCGTCGCCGGCGCGTTCGGGCTCGGGTACAACCTGGGCTCGGACCGCCGGGCGGACGAGTTCGCTCTGGTCGAGCGGCAGCTCGGGGAGGCGCGCGACGACGTCGAGCGCCTCTCCGGCGAGCGGCGGGAGCTGCTGGCGTACATCGAGGAGTGCCGGCCCTCCGAAGTCCAGGCGGCGCCGGAGCCGGCCGGCGGGGGCGCCCAGGGCGGACCGGTGGTCCCCGTCCCGCGCAACGCCGAGCTCACCCGCGGCGTCCCGACGAAGATCGACGACACCGGCTACATCGTCGAGTTCGCGGACCTGCGCAGGGCGCCGGGCGGCGGGACCGTCGCCACGATCGCGGTGAGCTTCGGGGGGAGGCGCGAGGAGCGCGCGATCGCCACCGGCGAGACCGCGACCGTCAACGGCGTCGCCGTCACCGTCACCGGCGCCGACGCCGCGAAGGCTCGGCTCGTCCTGACGCCGCCGTAGGGCAAGACGGCGCTCCGAAGCGCCGCGATCCCCTCCCCGCCCGGCGCTCCCGCGCCGGCGGTGCGCCGATCCCGCCCACCCGCGCCGCCGGTGGACGCCCACCCCCGCGCCATGCGAGAATGGCGCCTCGGTTCCCGGGGCGCCCCGGTCCGCGCGACCGCTCCCGCCCCCCACCACGACTCCAGCCCGGGAAGGACCGAGCCGGACGCCCCCGGGGTTCTTCGAACTCACGATCGCGAGGAGAGAGCGAGATGGCCGAGCCCGCGCAACAGACCGCCGAGCGCACCCTGGTCCACTACGAGGTCGAGGAGGGGGTGGCCTACCTGACCCTCGACGACCCGCCGGCGAACACCTACACCTACGAGATGATGCGCCAGCTCGACGAGAGCATCCTGCGGGCGCGCTTCGACTCCGACGTCCACGTCATCGTGCTCCGCGGCATGGGCCAGAAGTTTTTCTGCGCCGGCGCCAACATCTCGATGCTCCAGGGCGCCGAGCCGCGCTTCAAGTACTACTTCTGCCTCCACGCCAACGAGACCTTGAACCGCCTCGAGCAGACGCCCAAGCTGGTGATCGCGGCGCTCAACGGCCACACCGTCGGCGGCGGCCTGGAGATCGCGATGGCCGCCGATCTACGCATCGCCAAGCGCGACGCCGGCAAGATCGGCCTGCCCGAGATCACGCTCGGCGTCCTCCCCGGCACCGGCGGCACCCAGCGGCTCGCGCGCCTGATCGGCAAGAGCCGGGCGATCGAGCTGATGACCACCGGCGACCTGATCGGCTTCGAGCGCGCGATGGAGCTGGGGATCGTCAACCGCATCTTCGACGCCGACGGGTTCGAGCCGGCGGTCCACCAGTTCGCGCGCACCTTCTGCCCGCCCAACCGCGCCGCCAAGGCGGTCGGCCGGATCAAGCGCGCGGTGCAGTCGGGCGCCGAGGTGCCGTTCGAGAGCGGGCTCGCGATCGAGCGCGAGCTGCAGCAGCAGCTCTTCGAGAGCGCCGACGCGCGCGAGGGCCTCGAGGCCTACGTCGACAAGCGCAAGCCCGAGTTCGCAGGCCGGTAAGGACAGGATCGGTGGCGACGGAAACGCGCCCACAGGCGCGCGGGGCGGCGCCCGCGATCGTGCTGGCCGCGCCGGTGCGCACCCCGATCGGCAGGTTCGGGGGCGCGCTGGCCGCGCTCTCGGCGGTCGATCTCGGGACCGCCGCCGCCCGCGCCTGCCTCGAGCGCGCCGGCCTCGACCCGGGCCGGATCGACCAGGCGGTGTTCGGCCACGCGCGCCAGGCCGGCGGCGGCCCGAACTCCGCGCGCCAGATCGCGCACCGCGCCGGCGTGCCCGACGAGCGGCCGGCGTTCGCGGTCAACCAGGCCTGCGGCTCGGGGCTCCAGGCGGTCTTGTGCGCCGCCCGCGCGATCCGGCTCGGCGAGGCGCGGGTGGTGCTCGCCGGCGGCACCGAGTCGATGTCGAACACCCCGTACTTGCTGCCGCGGGCGCGCTGGGGCTACCGGCTGGGCCACGCCGAGGTGACCGACGGCATGTACCGCGACGGCTTCGACGACCCGCTCTCCGGCCTGGTGATGGGCGAGACCGCCGAGGAGCTGGCGGCCGAGAGCGGGATCGGCCGCGCCGACGCCGACCGCTGGGCCGCCGAGAGCCAGCGGCGGTGCGCGGCGGCGCGCGCCGCCGGCCGCTTCGCCGAGGAGATCGTGCCGGTCGAGGTGCCCGGGCGCAAGGGGACGGCCACGGTCGCCGAGGACGAGCACCCGCGCGCCGGCGTCACCGCCGAGTCGCTGGCGAAGCTGCCGCCGGTCTTCCGGGAGGGCGGCACGGTCACCGCCGGCAACGCCTCGGGGATCACCGACGGCGCGGCGGCGCTCGTCGTCGCGTCCGCGGATGCCGCCGAGGAGCTGGGGCTCCGGCCGGCGGCGCGGCTGGTCGACTGGGAGGTGGTCGGGGTCGAGCCGCGGATCATGGGCATCGGCCCGGTGCCGGCGGTGCGCAAGCTCCTCGCCCGCCACCGCCTGGACTGGGACGCGATCGAGGAGATGGAGCTCAACGAGGCGTTCGCGAGCCAGGTGCTCGCCTGCCTCGCCGAGATGGCGATCGACCCCGAGCGGGTCAACCCGGACGGCGGCGCGATCGCCCTCGGCCACCCGATCGGCGCGACCGGCGCGCGCCTCCTGGTCACCCTCCTCCACGGCCTCGCGCGTCGCGGCCGGCGGCGCGGCGTCGCCACGCTGTGCGTCTCGGGCGGCATGGGGCTCGCGGCGCTGGTCGAGACCGGGCCGGCGGCGGCGGAGCTGCCGGTGCCCGAGGAGGCGGCGGCGGAGGTGGCGGCGTGATCCTGGTCACCGCCTCGACGCCGCAGAAGGCGGCGCCGCTGGTCGCGGCGCTCGTCGCCTGCGGCG
>CAZNIX010000416.1:0-4499 GCA_964573125.1 uncultured Thermoanaerobaculia bacterium | reverse complement strand
GGCGGTGGCGGGGCCGGCAGGCCCGGCGCGCCCGGGACGGCGCCCACCCGCCCGCCGGCGAAGAGCTGGGCGAGGATCTGCGCCACCTCCTGGGCGTCGGCGTGCTTGAGCGGGATGATCTGCAGCTCGTTGAGCGCCACCTCCACGTCCACCAGCGCGAGCACGTCGAGGAGCCGGCGGATGTTGGCGGCGGTGTCGGTGAGGATCAGGAGATTCGTCTCGCGGTGAGCGGTGAGGCCGCCCTGGCCCGGGACGAACGGACGCAGCAGCGCCACTGCGTCCTGGACGTGGATGAACCGGAGCGGGACGACCTGGGTCACCATCTCGTCGGGATGCGTGTCGTTGCCGATCTCACGGCCGACGATGGTCTTCACCGGCGTCTGGGGCGCGCCCTCGCGGGGGATGATGCGATAGAGGTTGCCCGAGCGCACCGCGGCCAGCCCGTTGACGTCGAGGATGGTCAGCACCACCGCGAAGACCTCGTCACTCGAGATCTTCCCCACGGTCTGCACCGTGATCTTCCGGCCCCGGGCGGTGGACGCGAGCACGTAGTTGAAGCCGGCGATCTCGGCCGCGGCCTGCAGCACGACCTCGACGTCGGCGTTGTCGAAGTTGAGCACGAGTTGCCGGCCGGCGGGCGGCGCCGGCGGGGTGGCCGCGGGCGGTGCGGCCGCGACGCTCGACTGAGATGGCGGCGGCGGCGCCGCGGCCTTGGGAGCCGGAGACGCCGGAGAGGGCGCGGGCGGAGGCGGCACGGGCGTGGCGGGTGCCGGGGCCGGCTCGGTCGTGATCTCGACCCGCGGGCGGTCCGGCTCCGGCAAGCCACCAGCGGTCCGGCTGCTGGGCGGAGGGCCAGCGGAGGCGCAGCCGGCCGCGAGTGAGGCGAGGAGCACCCAGCACGCAGCGCGCCCCGGCCGAATCACCGGTCGCTCACCCGCGCCCCGGCCCGGGGTGGCGTCCCCGTGGGCGAGGTGGTCGCGGCGGGCGGCCCCGGCGCGGGCGGCGTCGGGGCCGCCTTCGGCTTCGAAGGATCCTGCAGCAGCACCTCCAGGAGCCCATCGGGCCGAGCGAGCACGACCCGGTCGGCACCGATCGACTCCACCCGGCCGCCGCCGACCGGGTCGCCGATCGCGTAGCCGAACGTGCGCTTGAGCTGCGGGTCCTCGAGATAGGCGCGGCTCTTCGGACCGTCCACGACCACGCCGTGCAACAGAGGCTTGGGACCCGCGGCGAGGACGGGTCCGGCCGGGGTTTCGGACCGGCTCGGGCTGAACAGATTCTTCGCCGCGATGACGCCGTACGCGGCCGGCGCCGGCGAGGAGGCCGGGCTCGCCGCCGCCGAGGCTGGCGCCGGCGCGGCGGCCCGCGGCGCGGGCGGGACGGGAAGCGGCCGCGCCGCGAGCAGCTCACGGGTCAGCTCGGCCGCGAACAGGCAGCCGAGCAGACCCACGGCGGCGTTGAGAAGCAGGAGCCGTCTGGCCACGAGCTAGTCGCCTCCCACGCCGCCGGGCAGGAGATAGCCGGCCACCGTCACCGTGGTCAGCAGATCGCGAGGCTGCGCAGGCGCCACGAGCCGGATCTTCACGTCCCGGAGCGCCAGCAGCCCGTCGGCGCGCTCCAGGCGGCCGAGCGCGCCGACCGTGTCCCGGATGCTCCCGACGAGCGCCAGCTCGATGCCGATCTCCTGCAGGCCCTCGAGCGCCGACGGCGGCAGGACGCGCTCGCTCCGGATCTCGACGCCGCCACCCACCAGGAGGTCCTTGATCACCTTCTGCAGCTCCGCCGCCGCGAGCGGCGGTGTCGGACCGCGGAGCAGGCGCGCCGATTCGATCTCGAGCCGCGCGGTGACGGAAGCGAGCTCCTCGGTGAGGCGGGGCCGCCGGCTCACCAGCAGGCGCCGCCGCTCGAGTGCGGCCTCGCGCGCCGGGACGGCGGCCTCGACGGCGCGCGCGCGGGTGACGAGGGGCTCGACGAGGAAGAGATAGCCGCCGACGACGAGCGCCACCGCGGCGCCCGCGCCGACGACCATGCGCTCCCGCACGCTGAGGGCCGCCATTCTAGGGCCTGCTCTCCCACGCGGCGCGGAGGCGGAACTGCTCCTTGCTCTGCGTCTTGGTCACGGGCGCGGTGAGCTCCACCCGCTCGAGGCGGGGCGAGGCCTCGAGCAGCGGAATCAGCGCGCTCGCCCCGTCGGCCTGGCCGGTCAGCTCGATGCCCTGGCGGTCCATGGTGAGCGCCTGCAGCCAGGCGCCGGCGGGCAGCGTGTCCGTGAGCTCGTGCAGCATCGGCAGCGCCTGGACCCGTACCGCCTCGGCCCCCATCAGCGCGGCCAGGACCCGGCGCTTGCGGGCCAGCTCCGCGGCCAGGCCGTCCACGGCCTTCGCGTCGGGCTCGAGCCGGCGGATCTCCGCGCTCACGCGCCCGAGGTAGCGCTCGGTCTCGATCACGCGCACGAGCGCCAGGCTCAGGCCGAGGAGCGCGGTGATCAGGACCATGCCGGCGGTCACGAGCTGTGCCCGCGAGGGCGTCCAGGCCCGCGCCGATTTCGGCAGGAGGTTCAGGGCGGGGCTTCGCGGCGCCGCGGCGAGAGCCAGCGCGAGCAGGCCGGCGCCCCGGGCGTCCGCGGGCAGCGCGGCGACGAAGGGAAGGGCGGCCGCGGCGACCGGCGGGACGGCGGCCGGCACGTCGAGCGATGCGCCCACCGCCTCCCGCCAGGCCGCCGCACCGTCGCCCGAGACCCAGACCTCGTCGGCGCCGCTCCAGCGGACGATCGGGAGGCTCCGCCGGATCTCGCGCGCGAGGTCGGCCGGGTCCGCCGCGGCGACCTGGCGGCTCGTGAGCAGGGTTCGGCCGTCGAGGAGCAGCAGATCGGTTACGCCGTCGTGCCGGTGCGCCCAGATCACGTGGCGCCTTGGGAGCGCGCGGGGCAGCAGGGCGGGGAGCCCGTGGCAGGCGACCGTCACGGCGCCGGCGCGGCGCCGCGCGCCGGCCAGCAGCGCCAGCGGCCGCTCCACGGTGCGCCCCTCGGCGGCCACCACCAGCACGCGCCGGAGATCCTCGGCTGCGCTCGGCAGCTCGACCCAGTCGAAGCGGGTGGTCTCCGGCGGGAACGGCACGTGCCGATCGAGATCGAAGCCGATCATCCGGGCCACGTCGCCGCCGGCCGCCCGGGGCAGCTCGATGGCCTTCACGACCGCGAGCCGGCGATCGAGGCCCACGCGCACGCGCCCCCCGGCGAATCCGCGCGACTGGAGCTCCGCGGCGAGGGCCTGCGCGGGGTCCTCCGGGGCGTCGACGACGAAATACTCCAGACGGCCGCGGCCGGTGACGGCGACCACGGTGGCTCGATCGTCGTGGAGGAAGACGCCGATGCGGGCGGGGATCATTCGTCGGATACCGGGTGCCACGAGAGGATCGTCGCCTCGAGCGGCGCGTTGCGCCGGCCGCGCTGCACGACGGCCACCACGTGGCTGCGTGCCACCCCCGCGATCAGGCCCCGGGCCTCGATGCGGTAGGTGCTGCTGCCGACGGTCAGGCCCCGCCCGGCGAAGCGCCCCGGCACGCTCGGATACGGCGCGCGCGCGCGCGTCTGGACCACGTCGGCGATCTCGGCATCCGAGAGGCCCACCGCCTTCAGGACGGGCGGGGAGGCCGTGTTGATGTTCACGGAGCTCAGCGCCGCCGCGGTGACCAGCCCGCCCAGGCCGGGGCGGTCGTCGGTGCCCTCGTACAGCTCGCGGGTGATGCCGCGGATCTGGAGCAGCTCGGCGGCGTCCTGGAGATTGGCGTTGCGCGCGCGATAGGGGACAAGACGCTGCGAGTAGAAGGCGCTCTCCGCCCCGTGGAGGCGATGGAGCTCGTTGGCATCCCGCCAGTCCTGGAGCGAGTCGTTGATGACGTCGCGCTGCGTCCGGTCCAGCTCGAGCGCGGCCAGCAGGCGATCGAAGCGGTCGGCGGCCCCGGTGTTGAGGGCGAGCCGCGCGCTCTCGTCGGCGATCCGGTAGGAGAACTCGCCCGGACCGAGCGCCACCCGCCGGCGGGGCAGGGCGGGCAGGCGGGTCGGCGTGGTCTGCCCGGGCCGCGCGCGATAGAAGACGACCTGGCCGGTCTCGTCCAGCGCGGCCACCTGCGATGGGCTCATGATCTCGCGCATGGCCTGGTGCACGGCGGCCTCGGCCAGATGCCGGGCCAGCACCCCGTCGCGGTAGGCGCGGACCATGGACGCCTCGATCCGCGCCGAGAAGGCGAGCTCGGTCACCACCACCGCGAGCAGGGTCAGCACGAGCAGGACGGCAATCATCACGAAGCCGCGCCCGCCGCTCATGGCACGGCCGCCCGGATGGGCACGCGGAGTACCTGCGGCGCGGCATTGCCGGTCACGAGGGTGATCTCGACGGCGCGCGGCAGCGTGTCCTCCTGGCGCATGTCCCATTCGTCCTGCCAGGCGCCGCGCTCCTCACCCAGATAGCGGAAGCGCACGGCTCGCGTCGCCGGGTCCA
>CAZNIX010000415.1:0-4503 GCA_964573125.1 uncultured Thermoanaerobaculia bacterium | reverse complement strand
CCGCCGCGTAGGCGCGCACGGAGCGCCTCTGGGCGAGCGCCCGCTCGAGCGGCACCGCGCCGGTGGTCGCCGGCCGCGGCAGCGCGATCCGCTCCGGCGCCGGCGGCGCCGGCTCCGCGGCGAGCAGCAAACCGCCCGCCAGGGCGATCAGCGCTCCCTTGCCGATCATCGCGGATCCTCCATGCCCGCAGGCTGCCACCGCCGGCGGGCGCGCGCCAGATCCCGCCGGGCGGGGCGCGCCCCGTCCTCCCGGCCGGAGCGATCCCCCCCGGCGGGGTGGGGGACGCGGGCACCGGCGGTCCGCCGGCTCCTCGACGGCGCGCGGCCGGACTAGCCCGCCGGCGGGCGCTCGGCGATCAGCCCCGCCTCGAGGTCGGCCTGGTGCTCGGCGCAGTAGCGCGCCCACGGCACCGCCTGGAGGCGCGCGAACGGGATCGGCCGGTCGTCGGCGAAGCAGAGCCCGTAGGAGCCGTTCGCCATCCGCGCCAGCGCCTCCTCGACCTGGAGCAGCCGGTCGCGTTCGCCCTCGGTCATGGCGAACAGCTCCTCGCGGTCCCAGCTCTTGTCGGCGCGATCGGCGAAGTCCTCGGCTTCATCGAACGCGATCTCCCGCTCGCGCCCGACGTCCGTCTCGTAGCGGCTCAGGAGCCGGCGCTTCTCGGCTTCGAGCAGCGCGCGCAGCTCGCGCTGCCGGTCGCCGGAGAGGCCGCCCTTCGGTCGCGGGTTCGGGGTCGGCGCGTCGCTCATGATCGTCCTCCTTCATCAGGGGGTCGCCATCCCCCATGACCGTAGCACCGCCGCTCGCCGCCGCCCCCGCCCCGCAAGGTAGTCGCGAAAACCACTCCGGGAGACGGTGCGCGCGCGGGCGGTTTGGGGGCATGCTGCGAGGGACCGGATCTCCCTCGTCCGAGGTCGAGACCGAGCCTCCGGAGGTATCCCATGGCCAACTCGCCTGCGCACCGGGCGCCGTCAGCCGGCGCCGCGGCGGTGCTCCGCGCCGCTGTCGCCGCCGCCTTCCTGCTCGCCGCGGTCCCCGCCCCGACCGCCGCCGCCGAGCCGTCCGCCGTCAACGTCCCCGGCAGCTTCCAGAGCGAGCTGGGCTGCCCCGGCGACTGGCAGCCCGACTGCCCGCTGACGATGCTCGCATTCGACGAGGAGGACACGGTCTGGCAGGGCACCTACTCGCTCCCCGCCGGCGCCTGGGAGTACAAGGCCGCGCTCGACGGCTCGTGGACCGAGAACTACGGCCGGAACGCCGTCCGCGACGGCGCCAACATCCCGCTCGCCCTCGCCGCGCCGGCCGGCGTCAAGTTCTACTACTCGCACGCGACGCACTGGATCACCGACGGCGCGACCTCGATCATCGCCACCGCGCCGGGGAGCTATCAGAGCGAGCTGGGCTGCGCCGGCGACTGGGACCCCGGCTGCCTGCGCTCGTGGCTCCAGGACCCCGACGGCGACGGCGTCTTCCTCTTCCGCACCCGCGGACTGCCGGCGGGGGCGTACGAGGTCAAGGTCGCGATCGCCGAGAGCTGGGCCGAGAACTACGGCGCCGGCGGCGTGCCCAACGGCGCCAACATCCCGTTCACCGTGCCGGCGGACTGCGTCGAGATGGAGTTCGCCTACGACGCCGCCACCCACCTGCTCACCGTCGGGCCGGCGCCGGCGGCGGCGCAGCCCGCGAGCGTCACGATCGCCGGGAGCCTCCAGAGCGAGCTGGGCTGCCCCGGCGACTGGGACCCCGCCTGCGCGCTCACCCATCTCGGCTTCGACGCCGACGACGCCGTGTGGCAGGGGACCTTCACCGTCCCGGCCGGCGCCTGGGAGTACAAGGCGGCGCTCGACGACTCGTGGGACGAGAACTACGGGCTCGGCGCCACCCGCAACGGACCGAACATCCCGCTCGACCTGGGCGCGGAGCGCGCGGTCAAGTTCTACTACGACCACGCCAGCCACTGGGTGACCGACGGCGCCGGCTGGATCATCGCCACCGCGCCGGGGAGCTACCAGAGCGAGCTGGGGTGCGCCGGCGACTGGGATCCCGGCTGCCTGCGCTCGTGGCTCGAGGACCCCGACGGGGACGGCCTCTACTCGTTCTCGGCCCACCTGCCGGCGGGGGAGTACGAGGTCAAGGTCGCGCACGGCGAGAGCTGGGACGAGAACTACGGCGCCGGCGGCGTGCCGAGCGGGCCCAACATCCCGTTCTCCGTGCCGACCGCCTGCGCCGAGGTCTTCTTCACCTACGACCCGGGCACTCATCTGCTGACCGTCGGCGCCGCCGGCGCGCCGCACGGCAACCTCGCGCTCGCCCGCGCCCACTGGCTGACCGCGGACCTGATCGCCTGGCGGCCGGCCGACTCCGCGGCGATCGACCCGACGTGGTCGTTCGCCCTCCACTCCGATCCCGACGGCGGGCTGTCCCTCACCGCCGGCGGCGTGGTCAGCGACGGCGGCGGGGTCGAGGTCCCGCTCGCCTACGATCCCGCCGGCCTGCCGTCGGCGGTGGCGGCGCGCTTCCCGCACCTCGCGGGCTACGCCGCGTTCCGCCTCCCCGCCGGATCGCTCGGCGCGGTGCCCGAGCTGCTGCGCGGCCAGCTCGCGGTGTCGGCGGTGGACGCCGGCGAGCTGATGGACGCGACGTCGCTCCAGATCCCGGGCGTCCTCGACGACCTCTACGCCTACGGCGGCCCGCTCGGCGTGGCCTTCGACGGCGGCTTCCCGACGCTCGCGGTGTGGGCGCCGACCGCGCACTCGGTGGCGCTCCATCTCTTCGCCGACTCCGACCCGGGGGCCGCCTCCACCGTGGTGCCGATGACCCTCGACCTCGCAACCGGGGTGTGGAGTGTGACCGGCGACCCGAGCTGGCTCGGCCGCTTCTACCTCTACGAGGTCGAGGTGTGGGCGCCGTCGACCCGGCGGATCGAGCACAACCTGGTGACCGATCCCTACTCGCTGTCGCTGGCGATCAACAGCACGCGCAGCCAGATCGTCGACCTCGACGACCCGGCGCTCGCGCCCTCCGGTTGGGACGACCTGGCCAAGCCGCCGCTGGCGGCGCCCGAGGACGTCGTCCTCTACGAGCTGCACGTGCGCGACTTCTCGGCGACGGACGACTCGGTGCCGGCTGCACTGCGCGGCACCTTCGGCGCCTTCGCCGTCGACAGCGACGGCACCCGCCACCTCGCCGCCCTCGCCGAGGCCGGGCTGACCCACGTCCATCTCCTGCCGTCGTTCGACTTCGCGACCGTCGACGAGGACCGCTCGACCTGGCTCGAGCCGGCCGGCGATCTCGGCTCCTACCCGCCCGACTCCGAGCTGCAACAGGAGGCCGTGACGGCGGTCGCCGACCGCGACGGCTTCAACTGGGGCTACGACCCGTGGCACTACACGGTGCCCGAGGGGAGCTACGCCGCCGACCCCGACGGCCCGGCGCGCATCCTCGAGTTCCGCTCGCTGGTCCAGGCGCTCGCCGAGGCCGGTCTGCGGGTGGTGATGGACGTCGTCTACAACCACACCAACGCCTCGGGCCAGAACGCGCGCTCGGTCTTCGACCGGGTGGTCCCCGGCTACTACCACCGGCTCGACGCCGACGGCCGGGTCGAGCACTCGACCTGCTGCGAGAACACCGCGAGCGAGCACGCGATGATGGAGAAGCTCATCGTCGACTCGGTGGTCACCTGGGCACGCGCCTACAAGGTCGACGGCTTCCGCTTCGACCTCATGGGCCACCACATGAAGGCGAACATGCTCGCCGTGCGCGCCGCGCTCGACGCGCTGACGCTCGAGGCCGACGGCGTCGACGGGCCGGCGATCTACGTCTACGGCGAGGGGTGGAACTTCGGCGAGGTCGCCGACAACGCCCGCGGCGTCAACGCCGTCCAGCGCAACATGGCGGGCACCGGCATCGGCTCCTTCAACGACCGGCTGCGCGACGGCGCCCGCGGCGGCGGCCCGTTCGGCGGCCTCCAGGAGCAGGGCTTCACGACCGGCCTCTACGTCGATGCCAACGCCACCCCGCAGGGGTCGCCGGCCGACCAGCTCGCGCGGCTCCTGCTCGAGACCGACTGGATCCGCGTCGGCCTCGCCGGCAACCTCGCCGGCTACGAGCTGATCGACCGCTTCGGCAACCTCGTGCGCGGCGACCAGATCGACTACAACGGCCAGCCCGCCGGCTACACCGCCGATCCCCAGGAGGTCATCAACTACGTCGAGGCGCACGACAACGAGACCCTGTTCGACGCCCTCCAGGCCAAGCTGCCGGCGGCGACCTCGCTCGCCGAGCGGGCTCGCGCACAGTACCTGGGCATGGACCTGGTCGCGCTCGGCCAGGGCGTGCCGTTCTTCCACGCCGGGGTCGATCTGCTGCGCTCCAAGTCGATGGACCGCAACAGCTACGACTCCGGCGACTGGTTCAACCGCCTCGACTTCACCTACCAGACGAACAACTGGGGCTCTCCTGGAGTAGGAGTGGGTAGCCGGGACGCGGTGGAGGCGGTTGGAGCG
>CAZNIX010000414.1:0-4525 GCA_964573125.1 uncultured Thermoanaerobaculia bacterium | reverse complement strand
CGGTAGCCCATCGGCCAGCCGTCGAGCTCCTGGTCGGCGGCGTAGACGGCCCAGGTCGAGCCGGAGCTGATCGCGAATGCCTCGACGTCGCCGTTCGCCACCAGCGGACCGTTGAGCTTGAACCCGGAGGAGGCGGGGCCGGCGATCGGCACGCTGTACAGCTCCCAGACCTCATCGGTCTGCTGATCGGCGAGGTAGACGACGCGCGCGCTGCTGGGGCTGATCTCGAACGACCCGATACCGTCGCGTTGCCCGACGTCGCCTCCGGCGACCAGGGGACCGTTGAGCTTGACGCCGGAGGAGGCGGGGCCGGCGATCGGCACGCTGAAGAGCTCCCAGACCTCATCGGTCTGCCGATCGGCGAGGTAGACGACCCGCGCGCCGTCGGGGCTGATCGCGAACTCCCTGTCGACGTCTCCCCCGGCGACTAGCGCGCCGTTGAGCTTGACGCCGGCGGAGGCGGGCCCGGCGATCGGCACGCTGTACAGCTCGAGGACGCTGTCGGCCTGCTGGTCGGCGCGATACACGACCCGCGCGCTGTCGGGGCTGATCTGGAAGTCACCGACATCACCCCCGGCGACGAGGGCGCCGTTGAGCTTGACGCCGGCGGAGGCAGGGCCTTCGATCGGTACGCTGTACACCTCGAAGTTGTGGGTCGGCTGTGTGGCCACGTAGACGACCCGGCCGCTGTTGGGACTGATCTGGAAGTTCAAATCGACGTAGCCGCCAGCGACGAGCGCGCCGTTGAGCTTAACGCCGGAGGAGGCCGGCCCGGTGATCGGCACGCTGTACAGCTCGAAGACGTCGTTGGTCTGCTGGTCGGCGTGGTAGACGACGCGGGCGCTGTTGGGGCTGATCCTGGCGCCCTCGGGGATTACGGAGCCACCACTGACGAGCGGGCCGTTGAGCTTGACGCCCGCGGAGGCCGGTCCCGCGATCGGCACGCTGTAGAGCTCCACGACGCCGCCGGTGTCCTGCTCGGCGGTGTAGACCACCCGAGAGCTGTCGGGACTGATCCGAAAGGAACGGACACCCGGAGACGGCACGGTCGCGTTGAGCTTGACCGGATCTCCCGCCGGCAGGGCCACGCTCCAGAGATCGTAAACCTCGTCGGTCTCGGCATCGTGGCGGTAGACGGCCCGGCGGCCGTCGGGGCTGACCTGGTAGTCGAACAAATTGGAGAACGCCTGCCCCTGGCTGAGCCGGAACCACTCGGCTCCGGCGGGAGCGGCGGCGAGGGCGATCGCCAGCGCGGCGATCGCGAGCGGCGAACGCGAAGCGGCGCGTGTGGTCATGGCGGACTCCTCGGAGATGAGGCTGCCCGAGCCACGCCCGCCGCTCCATCGCATGATCATGTGAGCCGGTGGACCGGCGACGCCGCGCCGAAGCGCGAGATCAGCGTGGTCGGCGGCGCGCTTCGCACCGGAGACGGCGGTGAGGTGGACGCCGGCCGCGAAAGCGCTCGAGGTGGCCGACCGGCTCCTCGGCGCGCGGTTACACCAGCCGCTCGCGGACCGCGCGCCCGACCGCCTCGGCGGCGCTGTGGACCCGGAGCTTGCCGTAGATGCTGCGGACGTGGGCGCGGACGGTGTCGATGCTGATGCCGAGGCGGGCCGCGGCCTGCTTGTAGGCGAGGCCCTGGACCAGGCAGCGGAGCACCTCCTGCTCGCGGTCGGTGAGGTCGAGCCGGCCGGGCGCGGCGGTGCGCCCGGCGGCGCGGCCGCCGGCCTCGCCGCGCAGCAGGTCGAGGACGGTCCGCGCCACGCCGGCGGTCAGCGGCGCGCCGCCGGCGCGCACCGCCCGCAGCTCGGCGAGCAGCTCCGCCGGCGGGGTCTGCTTGAGCAGGTAGCCGTCGGCGCCGGCGCGGATGGCCTCGAGCACGGTCCGCGGCTCCTCGAAGACGGTGAGGACGACGATCGTGATTCCGGGCAGCAGCCGCTTGAGCCGGCGGGTCGCCTCGATGCCGCCGATCCCCGGGAGCTGGAGGTCCATCAGCGCCAGCTCCCAGTCCGGCTCGCGGCCGCGCAGGCGCGCCAGGCGGACCGCCTCGAGCGCCGCCTCGGCCGAGCCGAAGCTCGCCGCGAGCCGGAAGCCCGGGGCGTGGGCGAACAGGGTCTCGAGACCGGCGCGGAAGCGGCGGTCGTCCTCGACGGCGATGACGTCGATGGTCACGGCGACGGGTTCCCCCGCGGACTTTCGTCCGGCGGGCGCGTCTCCGCAGTCGCATGATCGTGCGATGGCCGCCGGGCGCCGGGCGCGCGGCGGCCGGCGGCGTGGAAGCTCAGGCGGACGGCGGTTCCGCCTTCCGGGATGCGCGCGCACTCGAGCCGGGCGCCGATCTCCTCCGCCCGCCGCCGCATGTTCGCGATCCCCATCCCCGCCGCCGGCTCGTCCGGCAGCCCCACCCCGTCGTCGCGCACCGCGAGCCGCCACCAGCCGCCGCCCTCCGTCGCCACTGTCAGCGACACCCGGCTGGCACGCGCGTGCCGCGCCGCGTTGTGCAACGCCTCGAGCCCGATCGAGAGCACCGCGCGCCGGACCGCGAGCGGCAGCGGCGACGCCGGCAGGCTCTCCGGCAGGTCGGCCTCGAACTCGACCTCGCCGGCGGCGAAGATCCGCTGGCCGCGCTCGGCGAGCCGGGCGGCCAGCTCGCCGAGCGCCGCCGGCTGCGGGCGCAGCGACCAGACGATGTCCCCGAGCGCAGCTCCCAGCTCGGTGGCGGTGGCGGCGATCTCGCCGGCGAGCCGCCGCCGCTCGCCGGCCGGCTCCTGCTCGGCGAGGACCCCGGAGAGCACGCCGATCGTCCCCAACGCCGAGCCCATCTGGTCGTGCAGGTCCATGGCGATGCGCGTCCGCTGGCGCTCGAGCCGGAGCGCGACCGCGACGCGCGTGCGGTGGAGCGCGAACAGCGCGCCGGCCGCGGCGGCGGCGAACAGCGCGAGCGCCCACGGCCGGCGCCACCACGGGAACGCCACCCGGAACGCGAACGCGGCCGGCGCCCTCGACCAGCCGCCGCCGTCGAGCGCGGCGCGGACCTCGGCGCGGTAGGCGCCGGGCGGCAGGTCGATCCAGCGGAACGTGGCGCCGCCCTGGAGGTCGGTCCACGGCGCCGCGGGGCCGGAGCGCACCTGGAGGCGGATCAGGGAAGGGTCGCGGTAGGAGAGGGCGGCGAAGCGCAGCTCGAGGCGGTTGCGGTCGAACGGCAGCACCAGCGGCCGGTCGAGCGCGACGGGGCGGCCGTCGACCCGGCCGTCGATCACCGCGACCGCCGGCGGCGCGCGCTCCCGCGAACGCGCCGCGACGGGGATCCGGACCACGCCGTCGAAGGTCGCGAGCCAGACCGTGCCGTCGGGGTCCTCGAGCACGTGGTGGACCGCGAGGGTGTGGAGCCCGTGCCAGGCCGAGAGCGCCTCGACGACCTCGAGGCCGCCGTCGGCGCGCTCGACCACCCGGTGGGCGATGCCGTGGCCGGCCACCCACAGGCCGCCGGAGGGCGCCGGCTCGAGCGCGAGGACGGCGACCGAGGGCAGGGCGTCGGCGCCCGGGACCGGCCGCCACCGGCCGGCCTCGAGGCGGACGACGCCCAGCCGTTCCGAGGCCGCCCACAGCGCACCGCTCGGCAGCTCGACCAGGCCGGTCAGGTGGACCGCGCCGGGGATCTCCGCGCAGCTCCACTCCGGCGACTGCGGGCGGCGGGTCGAGCAGACGGCCTCGTCGTTCGAGACCCAGAGCCGGCCCTCGCGGTCGGCGAGCACGGCGCGCACCGGGGAGTCGGCGCGCCCGAACGGCAGGGCCGCCCAGCGCTCGAGGTCCGGCTCGCCCGGGCGGGTCCTGAACAGGCCGCCGTCGGTCGCCAGCCAGAGCGCGCCGTCCGGCGCCGCGGCGCAGAAAAACAGCGTGCGCGCGACCGCGAAGCGCCGGACCAGCGAGCCGCCCCGCAACGCGGCGAGATCGGGGGCGAGGCCGAGCCAGATCGACCCGTCGCCGTCGCGGCACACCCGCGCCCAGGAGCGCACCCACTCCGGCGGCGAGGTCGCCCGCCAGCCCCCGTCCGCCGGGCGGAGCGTGCCGGTCCCCTGCCAGGTGGCGACCCAGACGGTGTCGCCGTCGCGCGCCAGGTAGCGCGCGTGCGCCGAAGGCAGGCCGTCGCGGTCGCGCCAGATCAGCGCCTCGGGCTCCGGGTACTGGCGCAGGCCGGTGAAGCCGCCGAGCCACAGGCTCCCCTCACGGTCGGCGAGCAGCGCGCCGCCGCTTTCGATCCCCTCCCCGGGGCCGAGCAGCTCGGGCTCCCGGTCGGGCCGCAGGGCCGCCAGGTAGCGGTCGAAGGAGACCCACACCGTGTCGCCGCGCGCGGCGAGCGCGATGCCGCGCGCCGGCAGGGCGAGCAGCTCGCGGGTGCCGGCGGGCCCGGCCGCGAGCAGCCGGCCGGACCAGGTGACGATCAGCGTCCGGCCGTCGGCGAGGTCGAGCGCGTCCTCGGGTGTCTCGGCGGCGGCGACCGGCTGCGGCGGCGCGCCGGCCGCGG
>CAZNIX010000413.1:0-4531 GCA_964573125.1 uncultured Thermoanaerobaculia bacterium | reverse complement strand
GGCGAGCCGGCTGCGGCCGCGGACGCCGGCGTCGTCTCCGAGCCGGGCGCGCCGCCCCCCGGCCTCGCCGCTCGGAGTCGGGAAACGGCAGCGGCCGCCGCGCCGACGCCAAGCGCGGTCGTGACCACGGGCCTCGCCGCCGACGACATGGTCGAGGTCCTCTCCGGCCTCGCGGGCGGCGAGACCGTCGCCGTCGGCCTCGGCGCGCTGCCGCCGGCGGGCGCCCTGCTCGAAGCGGCCGCGCCCGGGGAGGCGGGGTGAAGGAGCGCCTGCAGGGCCTCGGCCTGGCCGGCCGCATCGCGTCCGCGTTCCTCGAGTCGAAGCTGACGCCGCTCCTGGTGCTGGTCGCGCTGCTGCTCGGCGCGTTCGCGGTCGCGGTCACCCCGCGCGAGGAGGAGCCGCAGATCCAGGTGCCGATGATCGACGTCTTCGCCGGCCTCCCCGGCGCCTCCGCCGCCGAGGTCGAGCAGCGGCTGATCACCCCGCTCGAGAAGGCGCTCTCCGAGATCGACGGCGTCGAGTACCTCTATTCGACGTCGCAGCCCTCGGGCGGGCTGGTCATCGTCCGCTTCCTGGTCGGCACCGATCCCGACCAGGCGGTGCTGCGCGTCCACGCGAAGGTCGCCGAGGCGATGCCGTCGCTGCCGCCCGGGGCGCCGCCGCCGCTGGTCGTGCCGCGCTCGATCGACGACGTGCCGGTCCTCGCCTACACGCTCGCGTCGTGCTCGGCGGGACCGCTCGAGCTGCGCCGGGTCGCCGCCGAGCTGAAGGCCGAGCTGGCGCGCCATCCGCGGGTCGCCCAGGTGACGGTGATCGGCGGCGCCCGGCGCGTGGTGCGCATCGACCTCGACCGCGAGGCGCTCGCCGCCCGCCGGCTGTCGCCGCTCGAGGTCCACCAGGCGCTCGCCGGCCTCAACCAGCGGCTGCCGGCGGGCGGCGTGGTCGCCGCCGACCGCGAGATCGAGGTCGAGGTCGGGAGCCTGTTCGCGAGCGTCGAGGAGGTCGGCGCCGCGGTCGTCGGGGTCCAGGCCGGCGCGCCGATCTACCTGCGCGACGTCGCCCGCGTGGCCGACGGCGCCGACGATCCCGCCGACTACGTCTGGGTGCTCGGCGGCGTGGCCGGCGCGGCGCGCGGGATCGATCCCCACCTCGACGCCCCGGCGGTGACCGTGGCGGTGGCCAAGAAGCCGGGCACCAACGCGATCGACCTGGTCGCCGACCTCGACCGCCGGCTGGCGGCGCTGCAGGGCGTCGTGGTCCCGGGCGACGTCGAGGTGCTCAAGACCCGCGACTACGGCTTCACCGCCGACGAGAAGTCGTCCGAGCTGATCAAGCACCTGGGGATCGCCACCCTCGCGGTGGTCGCGCTGATGGCGGTCGCGCTCGGCCGGCGCGAGGCGCTGGTCGTGCTGGTCGCGGTGCCGACCACGCTGGCGCTGACGCTCGCGGCGTCGTCGCTCTTCGGCTACACGCTCAACCGGGTGACGCTCTTCGCGCTGATCTTCGCCATCGGCATCCTGGTCGACGACGCGATCGTGGTGGTCGAGAACATCCACCGCCACTACCGGCTGCGGCGCGCCGAGCCGCGGGCGGCGACGATCGCGGCGACCGACGAGGTCGGCAACCCGACCATCCTCGCCACCCTGACCGTGGTCGCGGCGCTCCTGCCGCTCGCGTTCGTCTCGGGCCTCATGGGCCCGTACATGCGGCCGATCCCGATCAACGCCTCGGCGGCGATGCTGTTCAGCCTGCTGGTCGCGTTCGTGGTCACGCCCTGGCTGACCTTCCGGCTCGACCGGCGCGCCGCCCGCCGCCGCGCCGCGCGCGCCGGCGCCGGAGCGGCCGAGCCGGCGGAGGAGGGCGGCCACGAGACCCGCTTCCACCGCCTCTACGCCGGGCTCATGACCCCGCTCCTGACCCGGCCGCTCGCGCGCTGGAGCGTGCTCGCCGGCGTGGTCGTGCTCCTGCTCGGCGCGGTCGCGCTCTTCCCGCTCCGGGCGGTGACGGTCAAGATGCTCCCCTACGACAACAAGAGCGAGGTCCAGGTGGTGATCGACATGCCCGAGGGGAGCACGCTCGAGGCGACCGCCGGCCTCGCCCGCCGGCTCGCCGAGGCGGCGCGGCGGCTGCCCGAGGTCACCGACGTCGAGATCTACGCCGGCACCTCGGCGCCGTTCAACTTCAACGGCCTGGTGCGCCACTACTTCCTGCGCTCGGGGCCGGCGGTCGCCGACCTGCAAGTCAACCTCCTGCCCAAGCACCACCGCGACCGCGCCAGCCACCCGTTCGCCAAGGCGCTGCGCGATGTGCTCGCGCCGGTGGTGGCGGGCACCGGCGCGAGCGTCAAGGTGACCGAGGTGCCGCCGGGGCCGCCAGTTCTCTCGACCATGGTCGCCGAGGTCTACGGCCCCGACCTCGAGCGGCGGGTCGAGCTGGCGCGGCGGGTCAAGGAGATCTTCGAGCGCACGCCGGGGATCGTCGACGTCGACTGGTTCGTCGAGGCGCCGGCCGAGCGGCTCGAGCTGGCGGTCGACCGGGAGAAGGCGCGGCGCGCCGGGACATCGCCAGAGGCAATCGTGCGCACGGTGCGGATCGCGCTCGCCGGCGCCGAGGCGGGGCTGCTCCACGACGAGGCGGCGCGCGAGCCGGTGCCGCTGCGCCTGCGCCTGGCGCGCGAGCAGCGCAGCGGCGCCGAGGGGATCCTCGCGCTCTCGGTGACCGGCGCCGACGGGCGCATGGTGCCGCTCGGCGAGCTGGCGAGGGCGACCCCGGCCGCGCGCGAGCGCTTCCTCTACCACAAGAACCTGCGCCCGGTCTCCTACGTCATCGGCGAGGTCGCGGGCGAGCAGGAGTCGCCGGTCTACGGCATCCTCGCCATGCGCCGCGAGCTCGCCGCGCTCGAAGATCCGCTCGGGCGGCCGGTGCCGCTGCTCGCGGCCTCGATGCCCGACGACTCCGCCGGCTACGCGATCAAGTGGGACGGCGAGTGGCAGATCACCTACGAGGTGTTCCGGGACATGGGGATCGCGTTCGCGGCCGTCCTGGTGCTGATCTACGCCCTGGTCGTCGGCTGGTTCAAGAGCTTCGCCACGCCGCTCGTCATCATGGCGCCGATCCCGCTCGCGCTGGTCGGCATCCTGCCCGCGCACGCTCTCGGCGGGGTGTTCTTCACCGCGACCTCGATGATCGGCTTCATCGCGCTCGCCGGGATCATCGTCCGCAACTCGATCCTGCTCGTCGACTTCATCGACATCGAGCGCGCCGCCGGGGCGTCGCTCGCCGACGCCGTGATCGCCGCCGGCATCGTCCGCTTCCGGCCGATCGCGCTCACCGCGGCGGCGCTGGTGGTCGGCGGGCTGGTCATCCTGCTCGACCCGATCTTCCAGGGGCTCGCGGTGTCGCTGATCGCCGGCGTCGTGGTCGCGACCGCGCTCACCCTGGTGGTGATCCCGCTGCTGTACTTCCTCCAGCTCCGCAGGCAGCTCCGGGCGATGGCGGCGCGCGGGTAGGATCGGATCCCTGCGCCCCCGGCGCCGTTCAAACGCCGCGACCGCGCCGCCGGCGGCGCTGGAGTCCGCCCGATCGGATCTCAGGCGGCCCTGGCGCCGGTTCAAACCGTTCGCCCTGGCGCGCCGTCCAAGGGGGCGTGAGTGCGACTCTGGCCCAGGCCTCGACCGTGACCGCTCCGATGGTTCCCTTCCCGCCACGGGCGGGCGCATTCGCCGGCGATCCGGATGCCGAGCCGGTCGCGCGCGCCCGCGCCGGGGACGCCGGCGCGTTCGAACGTCTCTACCGCGCCCACGCCGGGCGCGTCCACGCCCTCTGCCTGCGTCTGCTCGGCGACCGCGGCCACGCCGAGGAGGCGACCCAGGACGCGTTCGTGCGCGCCTGGCAGCGGCTCGGCTCGTTCCGCGGCGAGAGCGCGTTCGGCTCCTGGCTCCACCGGCTGGCCGCCAACGTCGCGCTCGACCGCCTGCGCCGCGAGCGCCGGCGCGCGGGCGGGAGCGCCGGCGAGGGCCTGGACCCCGACGGTGTGCCGGAGTCGGCGCGGGCGGAGGCGGCGCCGGCGGCGCGCCCGCCCGAAGGCGCCGGGATCGACCTCGAGCGGGCGATCCGGGCGCTGCCGCCGCGGGCGCGGATCGTGTTCGTGCTCCACGACCTCGAGGGCTACCGCCACGGCGAGATCGCCGACCTCGCCGGCATCGCCGAAGGCACCTCCAAGGCCCAGCTCCACCGGGCGCGCAAGCTCCTGCGGGAGACCCTGCAATGAACGACCATCACGACCCCGACGACCGCACCCCGTTCGACGCACGCGACGAGCGCGAGCTGGCAGCCGCGGTCGGCCGCCTGCCGCGGGCGATCGAGCCCGCGCGCGACCTCTGGCCGGAGATCGCCGCGCGCCTCGGTGCGCCGGCGGAGACGGGCGAGACGAGCACTCCGCCGGGTGCCGGCTCGGGGACTGCGGCGCGCCCCGGCGCGCCGGCGGAGACGGGCGAGACGAGCACTCCGCCGGGTGCCGGCTCGGGGACTG
>CAZNIX010000412.1:0-4541 GCA_964573125.1 uncultured Thermoanaerobaculia bacterium | reverse complement strand
GCCGGCGCCCGCCGCGCCGGTCGGCCGCGAGCCACCGGCCGCGGTCGGTCCGCCGCTCGCCGGCGCGCCGTCGGCGCTACTCCCGCTACCGGTTGCGCTCATAGATCAACCGCAACCCGTGGAGGGTGAGCAGGGGATCGACCTCGCGGATGTGCTTGGAGCCGGCGGCGATCAGCTCGGCCTGGCCGCCGGTGGCGATCACCCCCTGGAGGCCCGGCAGCTCGGCGAGCAGGCGCTCGAGGATGCCGTCGACCAGGCCGACGTAGCCATAGTAGATCCCCGACTGCATCGCTGCCGCGGTGTTGCTGCCGACCAGCTTCTCGGGCTCGGCGAGGTCGACCCGGAACAGGCGCGAGGCGTGGGAGAAGAGCGCCTCGGCGGAAATGCCGATCCCCGGCGCGATGATGCCGCCGGCGTACTCGCCGGCGGCGTTGACGACGTCGAACGTGGTCGCGGTGCCGAAATCGACGACGACCACCGGCGCACCGCGGCGCTCGCGCGCTGCGAGGCTGTTGACGATGCGGTCGGCGCCGACCTCGGACGGATGGTCGTAGCGGATCGGCAGGCCGGTCTTGATCCCCGGCTCGACGAACAGCGGCGCGGCGCCGAAGTAGCGCCGGGAGAGCCGGTCGAGGGTCGCGCGCAGCGGCGGCACGACCGACGAGATCACCACCGCCTCGGCGGCCTGGGGGTCGACGCCCAGGCGGTCGAACAGCGGCAGCAGCAGCGCGGCGTGCTCGTCGGCGGTGCGCTCGCCGTCGGTCGAGAGCCGCAGGCTCTCGGCCAGCTCGCCGCCGCGGTCGAGGCCGACCACGGTATTGGAGTTGCCGACGTCGATCAGGATCAGCAGCGGCCCGGCCGCGCCCTCTCCCGGCGGCGCCCCGCCGGGGCCGCCGGCGCGCCGCGCGCTCACGCCAGCACCTCGCCCGCGGCCAGGCGCAGCTCTCCCCCCTCTCCCGCCGCCCGCAGGCGCAGGAACCCGCGGCGGTCGAAGCCGAGGAACACCCCCTCGACGGTCCGCTCGCCGTCGCGGCAGCGCAGCGTCTCGCCCGGGCGGTGGGCCGACAGCGCCTGGTACTCGCGGGCGGCGTAGACCTCGTCGCCGAGGTGCGCCAGCTCGGCCTCGAGCGCGGACGCGAGGTCGCGCACCAGCACCGCCAACGACGGCGGCTCCGGGCTCTCGGCGGCGAGCGCCGCCACGCCGCGGCCGTCGGCGGCGGCCTCGATCTCGGGCGCCGGCAGGTGGTTGATCCCGAACCCGATCACCGCCGCGGTCGCGCCGTCCTCGCCGCGCTCGGTCTCGATCAGCAGGCCGCCGAGCTTGCGCTCGCCGATCAGCAGGTCGTTCGGCCACTTGAGCCGGCAGCGCGGGCCGCCCGCGGGCAGGTGGTGGTCGACGGCGCGGCAGAGCGCGACCGCGGCGAGCAGCGGCAGCGTGTGCAGCCGCTCCGCGCCGGCCACCGGCGCGACCAGGCTGGCGTAGACGCCGCGCCCCGGCGGGCTCGCCCACGAACGGCCGCGGCGGCCGCGGCCGGCGGTCTGCTCCCAGGCGACGAAAAGCGTCGGCGGCGGGGTGACCCCCTCGGCGAAGTAGTCGCGCGCCAGCCGCCGGCCGAGCGCGTTGGTCGAGGGGACGCACGGCAGCACGACCAGGTTCGCGGGCAGCCGGGCCGGGCCCTCGGTCTGGAGCTCGAGGAGCCGGGCGAGGAAGTCGGCGAAGGGCATCGCGCCGGGGATTATCTCAGCGTTGCGCGAGCCCGGCGAGCAGCCCCCGCCGCCGCTCGGTGAGGTCGGCCAGCCGGCCGCGGCTGCCGGCGACCACCTCCGCCGGCGCCTTGGCCAGGAACTGCTCGTTGGCGAGCCGTTTTTCGGCTGCGGCGATCTCGTTTTCGACCTTCTCGAGCTCGCGCTCGAGGCGCCGGCGCTCCTCCGCTCCCAGCTCGCGCGCCGGCGGCACCAGCGCCAGGCGCACGCCGGCGACCAGGTCCTGCGCCGCCTGCTCCGGCGCCCTCTCTTCGGGGACCCTGGCGCCGGCCGTCACCTCGGCGCGGGCGAGGAGACCCGCGAGCGGCGCCTGCTCGGCGAGGAACGCGGCCAGAGCGGGGTCTTCGGCGTCGAGCCAGAGCCGCACCCGCTCGCCGGCGGGCACCCCCAGCTCGGCGCGCAGCGTGCGCACCCGGGTCACGGCCTCGATCAGCGCCCCCATCGCCGCCTCGGCGGCGTCGTCCTTCCACGCCGGCACCGCCTCGGGGTAGGGCGCGAGCGCGATCGTCTCCGCGTGCAGCGCCTCGTGGCCGGGGAGGCGCTGCCACAGCTCCTCGGTCAGGTGCGGCATCACCGGATGGAGCAGGCGCAGGCTGCGGTCGAGCACGGTCAGCAGCACGTCGTCCACCCGCGGCCGCGGCGACGCTGCCACTCCTGCTGGGGCGAGCGCGGGCTTGGCCAGCTCGATGTACCAGTCGCACAGCTCGCCCCAGAAGAAGTGGTAGAGGCGATGGCAGGCGAGGTCGAAGCGGTAGGCGGCGAACTGCGCGCCGACCTCGCCGGCGGCGGCCGACAGGCGCGACAGGATCCAGCGCTCGGGCGCCGCCAGGCCGGACGGGTCGAGCTCCGGCTGGACGCGCGCCCCCTCCTCCACCCGCGACAGCGCGAAGCGGGCGGCGTTCCAGATCTTGTTGCCGAACGCGCGGTAGCCGGCCATCCGCTCGGGGTCGAGCGGGATGTCGTTGCCCGGGGAGTCGAGGATGGTCAGCGTGAAGCGCAGCGCGTCGGCGCCGTACTCGGCGACCAGGTCCGAGGGGTCGACCACGTTGCCGCGGGTCTTCGACATCTTGAACCCCTCGGCGTCGCGCACGAGCCCCGTCAGGTGGACGGTCGAAAACGGCACCTCGCCGGTGAAGTGGAGCCCGAACATCGCCATCCGTGCGACCCAGAAGAACAGGATGTCGAAGCCGGTGATCAGCACGTCGGTCGGGTAGAACGTGCGCAGGTCGACGGTGTCGTCGGGCCAGCCGAGGGTCGAAAACGGCCACAGCGCGGAGGAGAACCAGGTGTCGAGGACGTCCGGGTCCTGCTCCAGCGCGTCGCTCCCCGCGAGCCGCGCCGCCTCCTCGGCGTCGTGGGCGACGATCGTGCGGCCGTCCGCGGTGTACCAGGCCGGGATGCGGTGTCCCCACCAGAGCTGGCGCGAGATGCACCAGGGGCGGATGTTCTCGAGCCAGTGCTCCCAGGTCTTGACCCAGCTCCCGGGCACCAGCTCGAGGTCGCCGCGGCGCACCGCCCCGAGCGCCTGCTTGGCCATCGCCGAGACGTCGCAGAACCACTGGGTCGAGATCAGCGGCTCGATCGGCTCGCCGCTGCGCTGGCTGTGGCCGACGTTGTGGACGCAGTCCTCGACCTCGACCAGCCAGCCCTGGTCGCGCAGCATCGCGACCACTTTTTCCCGCGCCTGGTCGCGGTCGAGCCCGGCGAACTCCGGGCCGGCGGCTGCGGTCATCCGCCCGCGGCGGTCGATGACCTGGACCTCGTCGAGGCCGTGCCGGCGGCCGAGCTCGAAATCCGCCGGGTCGTGCGCGGGCGTGATCTTGACCAGGCCGGTGCCGAACTCCGGATCGACACTCTGATCGGCGACGAACGGCAGCTCGCGCCCGACCAGCGGCAGCACCGCCCGCGCCTCGCGCAGGCGGGCCCAGCGCGGGTCGTCCGGGTGCATCGCGATCGCGGTGTCGCCGAGCATGGTCTCGGGGCGGGTGGTCGCGACCACGACGCGCTCCTCGCCGCCGGCGAGCGGGTAGGCGACGTGGTAGAGCTTGCCGCGCACCTCGCGGCTTTCGACCTCGAGGTCGGAGACCGCGGTCTGGAGCACCGGCGACCAGTTGACCATGTACTCGCCGCGGGTGATCAGCCCCTCGCGGTAGAGGCGGACGAACGCGGTGCGCACCGCCCGGCTCAGCCCTTCGTCCATGGTGAAGCGCTCGCGCGTCCAGTCGCACGAGGCGCCGAGCTGCTGGAGCTGGCGGCGGATGTTGTCGTGGTGGAGCTCCTTCCACTCCCACATCCGCGCCTCGAAGCGGTCGCGGCCGAGCGCCTCGCGGCAGGTGCCCTCGGCGGCGAGCGCGCGCTCGACCATGAGCTGGGTGGCGATGCCGGCGTGGTCGGTGCCCGGCAGCCAGAGCGCGTTGTAGCCCTGCATCCGCTTCCAGCGCGTCATCAGGTCCTGGAGCGCGGTCTGCAGCGCGTGCCCCATGTGGAGCTTGCCGGTGACGTTGGGCGGCGGGATCATGATCGAGAAGGCCGGCCGCTCCGACGGCGCCTCGGCGGTGAACCACCCCCCCGCGGCCCAGCGCCGCTGCCACTCGGGCTCGAAGCGGGCGGGGTCGAAGCGGGGATCCAGCGGTTCCCGGCGGGCGGGGGGAGCGGAGGTCTCTCGGCTCACGGCGTCGTGGCTCATCGTGACGGTCCGGATGTCGGCGGCGCGCCGGCCTCCGCGGCGGCCTCGGGCGGGAGCTGGCCGGCGGACCGGGACGGCCGCCGGCCCCGCG
>CAZNIX010000411.1:0-4545 GCA_964573125.1 uncultured Thermoanaerobaculia bacterium | reverse complement strand
CGCGGTCCGCCGGCTCGACCCGTCGCTGCCCGCGGCCGGCGCCCGCGCGCTCGACGAGGTGGTGCTCGGCTCGCTCGCCCGCCAGCGCCTGCTCGCCGCGCTGGTCGGTCTCTTCGGCGCGCTGGCGTTGGCGCTCGCCGCCGTCGGCACCTACGGCGTGCTCTCCTACGGCGTCGAGCAGCGGCGGCGGGAGATCGGCGTCCGGCTCGCGCTCGGCGCCGGGCGGAGCGGCATCCTCGGCCTGATCGTCGCGCGCGGCATGCGCCCGGTCTTCGCCGGCCTCGCCGCCGGCGCGCTCCTCGCGCTCCTGCTCCGGCGGGCGCTCGCGAGCCTCCTCTACGGCGTCTCGCCCACCGACCCGCTGACCTTCGGCGCCGTCGCCGCCCTGCTCACCGCGGTCGCGCTCGCCGCCTGCCTCCTCCCCGGCCGGCGGGCGGCGCGGGTCGACCCGCTGGTCGCGCTGCGTTACGAGTAGCGGGCGGTGACGAGGTGCCGGGCGCCGGCAGCCGGCTGCCGGCGAATGGGCAAACCACCCGGCGTCCAGTAGACTCCCGCGTCGCATGCGACGCGCGACGACCATCGGCCGGCCGGCGGCCGGACGGGCCGCACCTGCGGTTCCGGCCGGCGTGAGGTGAGGGCGGCCGCGGTGAGCGAGGCCCACCAGGACGGCCGGCTCGACTCCCTGCTGGCGGCGGTCGCGGCCGGCAACCCGTTCTACCGGGAGAAGTACCGCGATCTCCCGGCCGCCCACCGGCCCGGCTGGGTGCCCTCGCCCGCCGAGCTGACCGCGCTGCCGTTCACGACCAAGGACGAGCTGGTCGCCGACCAGGCCCGGCATCCCCCGTTCGGCACCAACCGCACCGTTCCGCTCGACCGCTTCACCCGGCTCCACCGCACCTCCGGCACCACCGGCCGGCCGCTGTTTTGGCTCGACACCGCCGAGAGCTGGGCGTGGTGGCTCGACTGCTGGGCGGAGATCTACCGCGCCGCCGGAGTGACCGCCGGCGACCGGGTCTTCGTGCCGTTCTCGTTCGGGCCCTTCATCGGCTTCTGGGCCGGGTTCGAGGCCGCCGGGCGGGTGGGCGCGATGGCGGTGCCGGGGGGCGGGCTCGATTCCGCGCGCCGTCTCGAGCTGATGGTCGAGTGCGGAGCGACCGCCGTGGTCGCGACGCCGACCTACGCGCTGCACCTCGCGGAGGTCGCCCGCGCGGAGGGGATCGACCTCGCCGCCGGCCCGGTCCGGGTGACCATCCACGCCGGCGAGCCGGGCGCGAACGTGCCCAACGTCAAGGCGCGCATCGAGGCCGCCTGGGGGGCGCGGGCGGTCGATCACGTCGGCGCCACCGAGGTCGGCCCCTGGGGCTACGCCTGCGGCGAGGCCGACCACCTGCACCTCAACGAGGCGGAGTTCGTGGCCGAGCTGCTGCCCGCCGGCGGCGGCGCCGCCCGGCCGCTGCGCGAGGCGGCGGGGGAGAGCGGCGAGCTGGTGCTCACCAACCTCGGCCGGAGCTGCAGCCCGGTGATCCGCTACCGCACCGCGGACCTGGTGGCGGTCGGCTGCGGCCGCTGCCCGTGCGGCCGGGAGAGCGCGTTTCTCGCCGGCGGCGTGCTCGGTCGCGTCGACGGCATGGTCGTGGTGCGCGGGATCAACGTCTTCCCGAGCGCGATCGAGAACGCGGTCCGCGGCGTCCCCGCGATCGCCGAGTTCGAGGTCGAGGTCGACCGCTCCCGCGAGCTGGCCGAGCTGGTGATCCGCATCGAGGTGCCGGACGGCGATCCGGCGGCGGTCGCCGCCGAGCTCGCCGCCTCCGTCCACCGGCGCCTCGCCCTGCGGCCGCGGGTCGAGCCGGTCGCGGCGGGGAGCCTCCCCCGCTACGAGCTGAAGGCCCGGCGCTTCAAGCTGGCGTAGCGGAACGCCCGAGGCCGCCCTGGCGAGGGTTCTCGGCCGGCACGGCCTGATCCCCGCGGCGGCCGCCGAGGCGATCGCTCGCGCCGCGGCCGAGGTGACGATCGATCGCGAGCGGCTGCGCGAGGGAGCCGAGCGCGCCGGCTTCCCGGTCATCGAACTGGTGCGGCAACTCCGCGCCCAGGCCGGCGAGCGGTCGCGCGACTACGTCCACTGGGGCGCGACCACGCAGGACGTCCTCGACACCGCCCTGGTCCTGCAGATCCGTCGGGCCCTCGGACCGATCGAGGCGGACCTGGCGAAGCTGATCGCGAGCCTCGCCGGCCTGGCCGAGCGGTACCGCGGCCAGGTGATGGCGGGCCGCACCCACACCCAGCAGGCGGTGCCGATCACCTTCGGCTACAAGGTGGCGACCTGGCTCGCGCCGCTCGTCCGGCACCGCATGCGGCTGCGCGAGCTGAAGCCGCGCCTGCTGGTCGTGCAGTTCGGCGGCGCCGCGGGCACCCTGGCGGCCTACGGCGAGCACGGTCCCGCCCTCTACGCGGCGATGGCCCGCGAGCTGGACCTGGGGGTGGCCAGCGCGCCGTGGCACGCGCAGCGCGACGGGTTCGTCGAGTTCGCCGGCTGGCTCGCCCTGGTCGGCGGCTCGCTCGGCAAGCTGGCCCCGGACGTCCTGCTGCTCACGCAGACGGAGGTCGGCGAGGTCCGCGAGGCGGCCGACCCGGCGCGGGGCGGATCGAGCGCGATGCCGCAGAAGAGCAACCCGATCGCGAGCGAGCAGATCCTCGCCGCCGCCAGGGCCGTCGCGGCGCACCTCGCGACCGTGCACCAGGCGCTGATCGCCGAGCACGAGCGGGGGACCCACGCCCTGCAGCTCGAGCGGCTCGGCCTGCCCCAGATGATCTCGCTCACCGCCTCGGCGCTCGCCCGCGCGCTGTTCGTCGGCGAGCACCTGGCGGTCGACGCCGCGAGGATGCGCGAGAACCTCGAGGCCGCGCAGGGGACCCTCCTCGCCGAGGCCATCCGTAACGCTCTCGCGACCGCGATCGGCCGCGACGAGGCCGACGCGCTGATCAAGGAAGCCTGCCGCATCGCCCTCGCC
This sequence comes from uncultured Thermoanaerobaculia bacterium, assembly GCA_964573125.1. Lineage (GTDB taxonomy): Bacteria > Acidobacteriota > Thermoanaerobaculia > Multivoradales > JBCCEF01 > CAVSQV01. The sequence goes on along the minus strand of CAZNIX010000411.1, from coordinate 1,537 downwards.
GAGCGCCGCCCCCTGGTCTCCGTCCTGCGGCAGAGAACCGGCGTTCCCCTCGACTGGGAACGCCTCGGCGATCCGCGCCGCTACCTCGGCTCGGCGGACTGGTTCGTCGACCGGGTTCTTGCGGAGGCGCGCACGGGATGACGGCCTCCGAACGTCCTTCCGCTGCGCGACCACCGCTGGATCTCGCTCGGCCCGGCGACGGGCGGTTGCGTCTCGATCCGCCGGACGGGCCGCGCCACGAGCCGGCCGGACCCGGGCGCCGAGGCGCCGGGCCGGCTAAGATCGTCCGGTGCCCCTGCGCTTCATCCTCCTCCAGGCGCGGCATCACGACGACCCGATGCTCGCGCGCGAGCGGCGGTCGTTCGCCGAGCACCTCGACGTGCCCGAGGAGCGGGTGGAGTCGCTCAACCTGCTCGACGGGCCGGTCGGGCCGGCCGACCTCGGGCGCGGCGACGCGCTGCTGATCGGCGGCAGCGGCGACTACTACGTCTCGAAGGACCACCTGCCGTTCGCCGAGGCGGTCTACGAGCTGCTGCGCGAGGTGGCGGCGCGCGGCTTCCCGACCTTCGCCTCGTGCTTCGGCTTCCAGCTCATGGTGCGCGCGCTCGGCGGCGAGATCGTGCACGACCCCGAGACCACCGAGGTCGGCACCCTCGAGCTCGCGCTCACCGCCGAGGGGCGGGGCGATCCGCTGCTCGGCCAGCTCCCGGAGCGCTTCACCGCCCAGCTCGGGCGCAAGGACCGCGCCGCCCGCATGCCCGAGGGCGTCCCCAACCTCGCCGCGAGCGACCTCAACCCGCACCAGGCGCTACGCCTGCCAGGCCGGCCGGTGTGGGCGACCCAGTTCCATCCCGAGCTGACCGGCGAGGAGAACCGCGCCCGCTTCGAGCGCTATCTCGCCGGCTACGCCGGGCACATGAGCGACGAGGAGCGCGAGGCCGCGCTCGCGCGCTTCCGCCCCAGCCCGGAAGCCAACTCGCTGCTGCGCCTGTTCGTGCGCCTGGTCTTCGAGTGAGCGCGGGCCGGCAGGGCGATGCGGCCGCGAGCGGGGCGAGGGTGGGGCCGACCTCGCGCAGGGCTCCGGGGCGCGGGAGGAGCCGGTCCGCGGTCCGAATCGCGCTGACGGTAGGCATCGTCGGCTGGATCGCGGCCCTCCACCTGGCGCTGGCGTGGATCGAGCACCGCCCGGCGCCGCGGCGGCCGTTCGGCGACGAGTACACCTACCTGCGCTGGGCCGAGGAGCTGCGGGCGGGCGGCGAATGGCGGCCCGAGCCGCCGCTCTGGCCGCCGCTCTACCCGCGCATGCTGGCGCCACTGCTCGCCGCCGGCGGGCGGGGGGCGGTGGCGGCCGCCCAGCTCGCGCTGCTCCTCGCCGCCGCGCTCGCGCTGCGCGGCGTCGGCCGGGCGCTCTGCGGCCCGGGCCCGGCGCCCGATCTCGCGGCGGCGGCGCTCCTCGGCTTCCCGCCGCTCGCCGCCTACGTCTGGATCGACGGGGAGCCGGCCGGGCTGCGTCCGCCCGGCCCGGCGCTGGCCGCCG
>CAZNIX010000410.1:0-4549 GCA_964573125.1 uncultured Thermoanaerobaculia bacterium | reverse complement strand
GCCGGGCGAGCGGCGCGCAGTGCTCGGCGTCCGACATGCAGCGGGCGATCGCGCGCGCGATCGCCTCGACGTCGAGCGGGTCGACCAGGTGCGCGTAGCCCTCGGCGATCTCCTTGAGCGACGAGGTGTTGGCGGTGACGACCGGCAGCCCCGAGGCCATCGCCTCGACCACCGGCAGTCCGAACCCCTCGTAGAGCGTGGGGTAGAGAAACAGCGTCGCGCCCTGGTAGATCGCCGGCAGCGCCTCCTCGGCGACGTGGCCGAGCAGAAGCACGCTGCCGCCGACGCCGAGCTGCTCGGCGCGCTGGCGGATCTTGAACTCGGCGCTCGAGCGGTCGCCGACGCACACCAGCGGGGCGTCGAAGTCGAGCAGCTCGCGCGCCCGGGCGTAGGCGCGGATCACGTTGTCGAGGTTCTTGTGCGGCTTGGCCGGGTTGCCGACGAACAGGATGTAGGGGCGCGTCAGCTCGAGGCCGCGCAGCGCGCGGTCCAGCTCCTCGGGCTCGAGGCGGCGGCGGAACGCGTCGTCGACGCCGTTGTGGATGACCTCGATCTTGCGCGCATCGACCTCGAAGAACTGGCGGAGGTCGGCCTTGGTGTGGCGCGACACCGCGATGATGCGGTCGGAGCGCGTAAGGCTCCGGCGGATCATCCGCTGGGCGTAGAGGAAGGCCAGCCGGCTGGGCAGGAACTCCGGGTAGAGCAGGTGGATGATGTCGTGGATGGTCACCACCACCCGGCACGGCACGATCGCCGGCAGCACGTAGTGGGTCGAGTGGTAGAGGTCGAGCCGGAGCCGGAACAGCCGCCACGACAGGGTGATCAGCTCCCGGATCGAGTAGACCGGCGAGCGGTGCTGGACGACCTGGAAGTTGGCGGGCAGGTCGGCGAGCGCGGCGCGCCCCTGGGGGGTGCGCACGAGCAGGAGGTAGCGGTTGTCGGCGTCGATCTCGGCGAGATGACGGATGAGTTGGCGGGTGTAGGTGCCGATCCCGAAGTCCTGGACCTTGCGCGCGTCGATGGCGATGGTGTGGGGCAAGGCTCGGCTCTTCGGGTCGCGGGCGGATCGTTCGGGGTCGTGACGGCGATTGTAGCGCCCGGCGCGCCGCGGCTATGCCGGCGCCGTGGCCGGCGTGTCGGCGGCGACCAGCGTCGCGGTCTCCCGCGCGAGGTCGAGGGTGCCGGCGATCGTGCGGTCGGAGGGGTAGAGCTGGCTCGACTCGATGAGGTAGAGGCCGGAGACCGGCGTGCGGTGGCCCGGCACGCGCTCTCCGAAGCCGACCGGGCAGACCACCTGCGCGTAGGGGTCGGTCGACACCGCCCAGGCCTTCACCCGGCGCTCGTCGAAGCGCGGGTTGATCCGGCGCAGGCCGGCGAGCGTCTCGCGGTAGAGCGCCTCGGCGGCGAGCGCGAACCGCGGGTGCTCGCGGGGGAGGTAGTAGGGAACATAGAGGACGTGCTGGCCGTCCGGCGCGGCCTCCGGGTTGAGGTTGGTCAGCTCGATGCAGCCGTTCCACGGGATCCGCTCGTCGTGGACGTTGAGCCAGAAGTAAGGGGTGAGCGGCTGGGCGAGCAGGAGCGTCACGCAGCGGACGGCGAGGAAGTCGGTCGCGGCCAGCCGCCGGCGGTAGTCCTCCGGCAGGCCGGGCGCCATGCGCACGAAGTGGGGGAGGGGCACGGCGACTACCACCCGGTCGCAGTCGTGGACCTCGCCGCCCACGGTGCGCAGCCCGACCGCGCGGCCGCCTTCGATCAGGATGCGCTCGACCGGCGTCGCCGGGCGCAGGGCGACGCCGCGGCGGCACAGCTCGCGCTCGAGCGCCTCGACCAGGACCTCGGTGCCGCCGGCGAGGAAGCCGAGGCGCTCCCGGGAGAGGAGCGTCTTGCGCGACCGCGCTACGCGCCGCACGCGATGCCAGACCCAGGCGGCCGAGATGCGCGCCGCGTGGTGGTCGAACTTGAGGTCGAGCAAGGGCGCCCAGGTCGTGTCGTACGCCTCGTCGCCGAGGAGCCGCCGCAGCCACGGCTCGGCGGCGACGCCGTCGAGGCGCCGCCAGGAGGAGAGCCGCGAGCAGTAGAAGAGTCCGGCGCCGTAGCGCAGCCGGGCCGAGAGCGACATGCCGTCGAACGCGAGCAGGTCGCGGGCCGAGGACCAGGGGTGGAGCCGGCCGCGGTGGAAGAAGCCCATCCGCGTCGGCCGCCAGCGCAACCGATCGGCCAGGCCCAGCTCGTCGAGCTTGCGGAAGTACCCGGTGTCGTCGGCGCACAGGAAGTGGTAATAGCGCTCGACGCGCGCGTCGCCGAGCAGGAACGAGCGCGCCAGCCCGCCGAGCTCCGGCGCCGCCTCGAAGAGGGCGACGCGGTGGCCCGCCGCGCTCAGCTCGTGCGCCGCCGTCAGCCCCGCCGGCCCGCCGCCGATGATCCCGATCCTCGCCACGCAGGGTCCTCCGCCCGCCTTCGGGCCTTCTTCAACGATCCAGTCTATGCTACCGCGGCATGGGCCGGGATCGCGCTGCGGCACCGCCGAAGGCCGAGCGGCCGCCGACGGGCGTGCTAGGCTCGCGCGCCGTCAGGTCGCCGCCCGCCATGGCCGCCGAGGCCGCCGAGCACCGATTCGAACCCGCCGTGGCGCCCGAGGTTCGGGTGCCCCGGCGCGAGACGCTGCGCGCCGCGCTCCTGCTCGCCGCGCTCCTCGCCCTCGCCTACGCGAACGTCGTCTTCCGCGGTCGCTCGCTCGTCTACAGCAACAACTACAACCCCCTCGAGCCCCGCCCCTCCGAGGCGAGCTACGGTCCCGGGTTCACGCCCCACCGCGAGTGGTACGGCAAGAACCTCCTGCTCTACGCGAACTTCCACGACCCCGGCGGCGCCTGGTGGCAGTGGGAGCCCGGCGGGCAGTTCCTGCGCCGCGCCTTCGCGCGCCGGGAGCTCCCGCTCTGGGACCCCTACGCCGGAGCCGGCACGCCGGCGATGGCCAATCCGGTCCCGGCCCTCCTCTTCCCGCCCTATCTGCTGCGCGTGGCGCTCGGCGACGGCGTGCTGGTCAAGAACCTCTACGCCCTGGGGATGCTGCACGCGGCCGGGCTCTTCACGTTCCTCCTGCTGCGCAAGCACGGCCTCGGCTTCACCGCCGCGCTCTTCGGCGGCGCCGCGTACGCGTTCTCGGCTGCGATGGCCCAGAACCACGGCTCCTTCCTCGGCCAGACCGCCGCCTGCCTGCCGCCGGCGCTCTTCCTCACCCGCCGCTTCCTCGACCGCCCGAGCGCGGGCCGCACGGCGGCGCTGGCGGTCGGCTACGGGACGATCTCGCTGGCGAGCTTCCCGCCCATCCTGCTCGGCATCTTCCTGCTCGCCGGCGCCTACGGCCTGACCCTGGCGCTGCTCCCCGAGACGGCGCGGCGGGCCGGCGTCGCCCGGCGGTGGATTGTGCTGCGCCTCGGAGCGGCGGCGCTGCTCGGCTTCGGACTGACTGCGTTCTTTCACTTCCCCTTCTTCGCCCTGGTCCGCGTCGTCCCCCACGTCAAGGCGGCCTACGCGGACGGCGGGCTCGTGTCGTACCCCTTCGTCTGCCTCAACCAGCTCCTGTCGCCGGTGCTCGCGGGCGGCGCCAAGGTCTATGCCGATCCGCCGCTGCCGGACCCCTTCTACCTCCAGATCCCCTACCTCGGGACGGTGCCCTGCCTGCTCGCGCTGGCCGCCCGCCGCGAGGGCGCGGGGAGCGGCCGCGCGCTGCTGCCGTTCCTGCTCGCCGCCGCGCTGATCGTCGCCGGCAAGCTCTTCGGCGTTGCGCCGATGCAGTGGGTCGGCCTCCTCCCCGGCCTCCGGCAGGTGCACTTCGCGCCGTACTTCGGGGTGCTGCTCGACTTCCTGCTCGCGCTGCTCGCCGCGGTCGGGCTCGAGAGCGTGGCGCGGGGGGCGGTGACGCCGCGGCGGGTCGGCGCGGTGGCGGCGGTGGGCGGCCTCGCGGCGGTCAACCTCTGGCAGCTCGCGATCGAGCACCGGGTCCAGGAGCATCGCGAGTGGGAGAGCTGGGTTCTGCGCTGGGCGCTGCTCGCGGCGCTGGTGACGGTGGTGAGTGTCAGCCTCCTGCGGGTCGCCCGCGGGCGCAGCGCCGCCCCGATGAGGGGGCCGGTCCGACTCCTGCTGTGCCTGTTCGTCCTCGAGGCGCTGATCAACACGGTCTACCCGCGCCAGCTCGCCTGGGACGTCTGGCGCCGTCCCGTGCCCTACGTCCGGGCGCTCCAGGCCGAGGCGGGCCTCGGACGCGTGTTCGCGGTCGATGCCCTCAACGCCAATGCCGGCTCCGCGTTCGAGGTGATGAGCCTCGATTCGATGATGCCCTACAACTCGAGCCGGGTCTTCCGGCTCTATCGCCGCTACGCCAACCGCGAGACCCCCTTCTTCCTGCGCGAGGCGAACCGCCTGCCGCCCGAGGGGGTCCTCGACCGCGCCAACGTCGAGCTGCTCGCCCTGGCGCGGGCGCGGGTGGACGTCGTCGCCGCGGCGCGGGAGCGCGGCTAAGCCTCGATCTACACCGACGACTCGGTCG
>CAZNIX010000409.1:0-4572 GCA_964573125.1 uncultured Thermoanaerobaculia bacterium | reverse complement strand
AAGCCTTTCCGGCTCCTTTTGCTACCCCCTACGCGCTCAGCACGCTTGTTCAGGGACTAGTGTGCCGCGCGGAGCGTGTGGCGGGAACCGCGCCGGCAGCCCGCCGCTGGACCCGCGGCGAGTACTACCGGATGGCGGAGGCGGGGATTCTCCGGTCAGACGAGCGGGTGGAGCTGATCGCCGGAGACATCCTGGTCAAATCGGCACAGACCGGCGTGCACGCCACCGCGCTCCTGCTGGCGGGGGAGGCGTTACGCGCCGCGTTCGAGGAGGAGTTCGACGTCAGGCCGCAGCTCCCGCTCGCGCTGGGCGAGACGAGCGAGCCCGAACCCGATCTCGCTGTCGTCACCGGCACGCCGCGCGACTATCGCGACGCCCACCCCTCGACTGCCCTTCTGTTGGTCGAGGTGGCCGAGACATCTCACGCCATCGATCGCGGCGTCAAGAAGGCCCTCTACGCGCGGTTCGGGATCCCGGAGTACTGGATCGTCGATCTCGTCGATCGGGTGTTGGCGGTCTTCCGCTCCCCTGGCGACGCGGACTACCTCGACCGCCGGACCCTCGGCGAGGGGGATTCGATCGCGCCACTGGCGCGCCCGGGGGCAAAGATCGCGATCGCCGATCTGCTGCCTTGAGGGCTGTCGCCGGCCGTTCTTCAGGCGAGCAGCCTCGCCGCCTCCCGTTCAATCAGCCAGAGACTGCGTCCGCGTCCGGGATCGACCCGCCGCGCCGGGAGGTCGTCCGCGCCGGTCGTGGCGAGGGCGTCGCGCACCGCTGCAGCTTTGGCGGCGCCGGCGACGAGGAAGACGACCCGCCGCGAGCGGGCGAGGAGCGCCGGGGTGAGCGTCACGCGCTGCGGGTCGCGGTCGGTGACCGCGACCGCCCGGCGGCGTTCCTCGCAGAGCGCCGGCGAGCCGGGGAAGAGCGACGCGGTGTGGCCGTCGACGCCGAGGCCGAGGAGCGCGAGGTCGAAGCGCTCCGGCGCACCGCTGAAGAAAGCGACAAGGACGTCGTCGTAGGCGCGGGCCGCGCAGTCGGCGTCGCCGGCGCAGCGGATCGGGTGGACCTGCGCGGCGGGGATCGGGACGCGGTCGAGGAGCGCCGCGCGCGCCGCCCGCGCGTTGCTCCGCGGGTCGTCCGGCGGCACGCAGCGCTCGTCGCCCCAGAAGGCGTGGACCTTTTCCCACGGCACGGCGTCGTGATGCGGCGGCTCGGCGAGGCGGCGGTAGCAGCCGAGCGGGGTCGCGCCGCCGGCGAGCGCCACCGCGAAGCGCCCGCGGCGCGCGACCGCCCGCCGCGCCAGCCGGGCGAAGAGCGCCGCGGCGGCCTCGGCGAGCGCCGCGGCGTCGGGCAGGACGGTCACCCGCGCGGCGACTCGCGCTCCTCCAGGTCGCGCCGGATGCGCTCGACGAGCCCGCGGGCGGCGACCACGTCCTCGCCGGCGCCGGCCTCGTCGATGACGAAGGCCCGCGAGTAGTCGGCTTCCTCGCGGTACTTCTGGAGCCGCGCGACGAGCCGCGAGGCGCCGGCGTCGTAGATCCCGGTCTTGACGAGATGAGCGTTGAAGAGGTGGTGGGTGCCGCTGTGGGTGCGCGGCTCCAGCCCCTCCGCGTAGACCCGCGCCCGGACGGCGTGGAAGACCGCGAAGTAGGCCCTGGTCACGGCGATGCGCGGGTGACCGGTACGGAGGAGCTGCTCGGCGACCTCGATCTCCTCGACCGCCATCTTCAAGTCCTCCGCGACCGCGTGGTGCTTCCCCTCCTCGGTCACAGCGGCACGCCCTCGCGCTCGATGTCCTTCACCAGCGGCCGCTCCTCCCGCCGCCACGTCTCCCAGGTCTCGCGGTCGAAGACGGTGGGCGAGATCCTCAGGTCGAGCGGGAGGCCGGTGTCGGTGGCGAGATCGATCACGGCGCCGCGGGTGCGCCAGTCGACGTGCTCGAGGACGACGGCGACGTCGATGTCGGAATCCTCGTCGGCCTCGCCGCGGGCGAACGAGCCGAACAGCCGGAGCTCGACCACCTCCTCGCCGTAGCGGCGCCGGAGCTCGCGCGCGTACGCCGAGAGGGCGCGCGCGACCGTGACCGGTACGGGGGGGAGGGCGACCTCGATCATCGGTTCATGCTAGCACCGGCCCGGGCGTCTCCGACCGGCCTGGTCCCCGGGTGGGCGGCCACGGGAAATCGAAACGGCCGGCCCGCTGGTGGCGCGGACCGGCCGTGAGGATCGCCGTCCGGCTCGGGCCGGACGCGCGGAGCGTGGGCTCGATCAGTACATCCCGCCCATGCCGCCGCCCATGCCCGGGCCGCCGCCGCCGGTCGTCTCCTTCTCCTCCTTGACCTCGACCACCATCGCCTCGGTGGTGAGCATCAGGCCGGCGATCGAGGCGGCGTTGAGCAGCGCCGTCTTGGTCACCTTGGCGGGGTCGATGACGCCGGCCTTGACCAGGTCCTCGAACTCGTTGGTGGCCGCGTTGTAGCCGACGTTGCCTTCCTTCCCGGCCAGCTCGCGCACGATCACCGAGCCCTCGACGCCGGCGTTGTTCGCGATCTGGCGCGACGGCTCCTCGAGGGCGCGGCGGACGATGGCGATGCCGACCTTGAAGTCGCCCCGGCCCTTGACCTTGTCGACCGCCGCCACCGCGCGCAGCAGCGCGACGCCGCCGCCGGGGACGATGCCCTCCTCGACCGCGGCCTTGGTCGCGTGCATGGCGTCCTCGACGCGCGCCTTCTTCTCCTTCATCTCGGTCTCGGTCGCGGCGCCGACCTTGATCACCGCCACGCCGCCGACCAGCTTGGCGAGCCGCTCCTGGAGCTTCTCGCGGTCGTAGTCGGAGGTGGTCTCCTCGATCTGGGTGCGGATCTGCTTGACCCGGCCGGCGATCGCCTCGCGGCGCTTGCGGTCGTCGGAGTCGGTGACGATCGTGGTGTCGTCCTTGTTGATCACCACCTTCTTGGCCTCGCCGAGGTCGGTCCACTGGACGTTCTCGAGCTTGATCCCGAGGTCCTCGGTGATCACCCGGCCGCCGGTCAGGACCGCGACGTCCTCGAGCATCGCCTTGCGGCGGTCGCCGAAGCCGGGCGCCTTGACCGCGGCCACCTGGAGCGTCCCGCGCAGCTTGTTGACCACCAGGGTGGCGAGCGCCTCGCCCTCGACGTCCTCGGCGATGATCACCAGCGGGCGGCCCTGCTTGGCGGTGGTCTCGAGCACCGGCAGGAGGTCCTTCATCGAGCTGATCTTCTTCTCGTGGAGCAGGATCTTGACGTTCTCGAGCACCACTTCCATGCGCTCGGCGTCGGTGACGAAGTAGGGCGACAGGTACCCGCGGTCGAACTGCATGCCCTCGACCACCTCGAGCGTGGTCTCCAGCCCGCGCGCCTCCTCGACCGTGATCACGCCGTCCTTGCCCACCTTCTCCATCGCCTCGGCGATGATCTTGCCGATCTCGGAGTCGTTGTTCGCGGAGATGGTGCCGACGTGGGCGATCTCCTTGCCCTCGACCGGGCGCGCCAAGCGGTCGATCTCCTCGACCGCGGCCCTGACCGCGGCCTCGATGCCGCGCTTGACTTCCATCGGGTTGGCGCCGCCGGTGACGTTCTTGGCGCCCTCGCGGTAGATCGCCTGGGCGAGCACGGTGGCGGTGGTGGTGCCGTCGCCGGCGACGTCCGAGGTCTTCGACGCGATCTCGCGCACCATCTGCGCGCCCATGTTCTCGACCGGGTCCTTGAGCTCGATCTCCTTGGCCACGGTGACCCCGTCCTTGGTGATCGTCGGCGAGCCGAACTTCTTCTCGATCACGACGTTGCGGCCCTTGGGGCCGAGGGTCACGCGGACCGCGTCCGCGAGCTTGTTGACACCCCGCAGGATCGCGGCGCGCGCGTCCTCGGAGTAGATGATCTGCTTGGCCATGTCTCTCGATCCTCCAGCTTCAGTGCAATTCCGTGCGAATCCGTGCGGATGTGTGGGTTGTGGGGTCCGGCGGTCAGCGCTCGATGACGGCGAGGATCTCGTCCTCGCGCAGGATGACGACGTCCTCGTCGTCGATCTTGATCTCGCTGCCCGAGTACTTGCCCATCAGGATGTGGTCGCCCTTCTTGACGTCCATCGGGGAGCGCTTGCCGTCCTCGTTCAGCTTGCCCGGGCCGACGGCGATCACCTTGCCCTCCTGGGGCTTCTCCTTGGCGGTGTCCGGGATGATGATGCCCCCCCGGACCTGTTCCTCCTGCTCCAGGCGCTTGACCACGACCCGATCGTGGAGCGGACGCATTTTCACAGCTCGATCCTCCTTCTTCGGTCCAAGTCTTTCGGGTAAGCCTTGCGGCTAGAAGACTTACAAGTTCTCCCGCCGGGTGCTTCTGGCACTCATCGGCGGCGAGTGCTAACAGTTTAGGCAGACTGCAAGCGGTTGTCAAGGGGGCTTGAGCAGGGAGTGCTCAGGTCTTGGTGGCGCTTGCGGTGGATGGAACGCCGGTCCGTCCCGTGGGCGCTCCTCCCCAGCACCGGCGCTCGCTCTCGGTTGTTGGTGGGCCGGTCCGTCCCGTGGGCGCTCCTCCCCGGCACCGGCGCTCGCTCT
>CAZNIX010000408.1:0-4586 GCA_964573125.1 uncultured Thermoanaerobaculia bacterium | reverse complement strand
TCCTCGACGCGCCACACGCGGCCGCCGCGCACCACCGACTCGACGGTCCGGAACGCCGACGCCGAGGCCGTGGGGTCGGCGCCGAGCACGAGCAGGTCGGCCGCCTTGCCGGCCTCGACCGTCCCCAGCTCGCCGCCGCGGCCGAGCGCGCGGGCGGCGTCGCGGGTGGCCGCGACGAGGACCGCCGCCGGCGACATCCCCGCGGCCGCCATCGCCTCCAGCTCGGCGTAGACCGACGGGCCGTGGAGCGTGAGCGGGTTGCCGGCGTCGGTGCCGAGCGCGATCCGGATGCCCGCCGCCGCCACCCGCGCCAGGTTCTCCGCCGCGATCCGCTCGCGCTCGGCGGTGCGCTCGGCGCGGCGGGCGAGCTGCTCGGGATCGACCCGGGAGGCGAGCCCCGCGGTCGCCGCCACCCGCGCCAGGGTCTCGGCGTCGATGCAGCCGTGCGGGTCGTCGACCTCCGGCACCCGCCCGGCCGCCGCCGCCTCGAACATCCGCTGGTAGCCGCGCGCGACGGTCAGGGTCGGAGTGTAGATCGCGCCCGAGTCGCGGGCGAGCGCCAGGAACTCGTCATCCACCTGCCGGTCCCAGACGCTGTGGACGAGCAGCTCGGCGCCGGCGCGCAGCGCCGCCTTCGCGACCTCCAGCTCGGTGGCGTGGACGATCAGCGGCAGCCCGCGCCGGCCGGCCTCCTCCCCCGCCGCCACGACCGCACGCCGCACCGCCTCCTGGTCGCGCTCGCCGACGTGGATGTACCAGACCTTGACCGCGTCCGCGCCGCGCGCCGCGAGGTACTCGACGCCGCCCCGCGCCGCCGCCTCGTCCGCGAGGTAGATGAACTGCCGCTCCGCCGGCAGGTTGAGCCAGTGGTCGAGGGTCGACAGCAGCGGCCCGGCCGCGCTCACCCGCGGCGCCGCCGCCGCGGCCTCGGCCCGCGCCGGCAGCTCGAACGTCCACGGGTAGCCGCCGACGTCGAACACCGCCGTCACCCCCGAGCAGAGCCAGGCGCGGAAGAAGCGCTCGGGATGCGCCTCGAGTCCGGCGACCACCTCGGCGTGGGGATGCTCCTCGCGCACGTCGAGCGCGTCCGGCCGGCCGTCGGCCCAGCCGGTCTGCGAGAAGTGGACATGGGCGTCGATCAACCCGGGCGTGAGGAAGCGCCCGGCGAGGTCGAGGGTCTCGACCCCCTCGGGCGGCGGGCAATCGGCGCGCGCGCCGGCGCAGGCGATCCGGCCGTCGCGGACCACCACCACGGCGTCCGCGACCGGCGGCCGGCCGGTGCCGTCGACCAGCGTGGCGCCGACCAGGGCCAGCGGCGGGGGCGCGGGCGCGGCCGCGGGCGGCGACGCCGCCGCGGGGAGCGACGGCATCGCGAGCGTGACGGCGAGCACCGGAATGAGCAAAAACCAGGCGCGGTACGACGATCGCGTCATCGGAGGCTCCTCTCTCGACGATGGGCCGCGACCGATCCTACCCGCCGGCGCCGCACGCCCCGCGGGTACGCCGCTCCGCGCGTCGTAGCTCACTTGGTGCCGGAGGCGGGGGTCGAACCCGCAAGCCCGTGCGGGCTGGGGATTTTAAATCCCCTGCGTCTACCGGTTCCGCCACTCCGGCGCGGTCGACGGCCCCGGTGGGGCCGCCGACATCCTACTCGCAGCGGCCGGCGATCTCCCACGTCCCGGCTACCCGGTCGGGCAGCTCAGACAGAGGTTCTCCCCCTCGCTCCGGCAATCGGGGCTCACCGGCAGGAGCGTGTCCTGGACGCCGAGCCCGCAGACGTAGCCGCAGTGGTGCTGCCAGTCGGCCTGGGCCGACAGCGAGGTCTTTTCGGGGTTGACCACGCGGTAGCCGAGCGGCGGCTGGTCGGCGTCGATCTGCTGGTAGTCCTTGTGCTTCACGCCGTCGATCAGCAGGTCGAGCGCCAGCTTTTCCGCCTCGTCGGGCTTGGCGACCGGCAGGTAAAGCGTCGGGATCTCGGCCATGGCCGTGGCGTTCCAGACCAGCGTCGCGATGTCGATCGCGTCGTGGAAGCGGGTGGTGGTAGCGCCCAGCCGCCGGTCGTAGTAGGCGGCGAAGTCGGCGTCGCCCTGGGTCGGGCCGGCGAACGGCGTGACCTGCAGCGTGGACCGCCCCTCGGGGTCCCAGTCGGAGGTTGTGTCGGCGAGCCAGAGCGCGAGCACCGGCGACAGCGCGCCGCCCAGGCTGTGGCCGGTGACGTGGATGGTGGTCGTCCGGGGCGCGTTGACGGCGACCTGGCCGGCGAGGAACGCGGCGATCCCCTGGCCCGCCCCCGGCACCCCCTCGGGGGGCACCAGCCCCTGGAGGATCTCGAGGCCCTTCATTGTGCCGCGGGCAATCTTCGGGTCGAGGTCCGCCGGATCGCCGAACGGCCAGTCCCGCAGCTCGAAGACCTCCAGATCCTCGACCAGCCAGTCGAAGACCGCCCGGGAATTGGTGCCGCGCGTCGAGACCGCGAGCGTCGCCGGGTCGCCCCGCCGGCGCACCGCGTACAGCAGGTTGTCGTTGAAGAGCGTGTGCTCGAAGCGGTAGACCACCGGTCCCCAGACCAGCTCCCACTCCTCGACCAGCGGCTGCCTGGCCAGCTCGGCGACGAAGCAGGGAGCGAGCTGCCGCGACACCTCCTGGTCCGGCCCGGCGATGCGCTCGCCGGTGTAGGCGATGAACGCGAGCGCGAGCATCTCGCGGTCGAGGTCGGTGATCGCGGGCGCGGGCGGCGGACCGGGCGGCCTGGGCGGCGCCGGCGCCGGGGCGCAGGCGGCGGCGAGCAGGCCCGAGGCGAGGCCGGCGGCGAGCAGGACGGCGTGGGCGCGCGGAGCGCCGGGTCGAGGCATCATCGCGTCTCCTCCTGGACGAGAATGTGCGGCGTCGTCGCCCGGGGGTGACGGCACAGCGGATTCCATGTCGGCTCCCGCTCCGCCGCGGTGATACGCTCCGCCCGAGGGAGCGCGGCCGCCCCCGTGAGCGCCGGCCGCCTCCTGACCCGTTTCGTAACGTCCGGAGCACATTCTCACCGAGATCCGCCGCCGCCGCGCGCGCCCGATCCACGACCGAGGAGCCCGACGATGAACCTCCGCAAGACGCCGCTGCCCGCCCTGCCGATCCTCCTGCTCGCCCTCGCCGCCGCGCCCGCGGCCGCCGAGGACGGCGCCGCCTCCTCCGGCCCGGCCACCCGAGTCGAGACGAAGAAAGTCTGCATGGTCAACGACGCGTTGTTCCAGAAGGACCAGATCCCGGTCGAGGTCGAGGGCAAGACCTACTACGGCTGCTGCGAGATGTGCAAGGCGCGCCTGGCCCAGGACGCCGCGGTGCGCTCCTCGGTCGACCCGGTCACCGGCGCGACCGTCGACAAGGCGACCGCGGTGCCCGCCGCCCTCGAAGACGGCTCGGTGCTCTACTTCGAGAGCGCGGAGACACTCACCGAGTACAACCGCAAGGCGGGCGAAGCCGGCGACTCCGAGCAGGGCTGAACCGAGCAGGGTTGGTTGAATCAGCCCCGGCGCCGGGCTCACTGGGCCGGCGCGCACCAGACCGCCGGGTCGGAGGGGATCTCCTCCGGCGCCGGCGGCGGCGGCGTGCCGCTGAAGATCGCGTCGAGCCGCCCCGCCAGCCGGATCCCCGCCTGGAGCAGCCGGCGCTCGACCAGCGGCAGCTTGCGGTAGGCGTAGCGGTAGCCGAGCCGCGGGTCTTCGCCGGGCTCGACCGGCGCCTCGGAGCTGAAGTCGTAGACCTCGGACCGCGCGCAGAACGACTCCCGCACCCACTCCTCGTACGGCGCCGCCTGCCAGGCGGCGATCTCCCGCGGCGTCGCCTCGTCGATGAAGCGGGTGAACTCGGTGAAGCTCAACCGCTCGGACTCGATCAGCCCCTCGTCCCACACCGAGTGCAGGTTGCGGTTCTCGCGGAACCAGCGGATGGGGATGCCGTTGCCGCCCTGGTCGGCCCGGCGGCCGACGTGGAGCGGCTGGTGGACGTCGCCCACGAAGTGGACGTAGAAGCGCAGCGCCGGGTCCTTCTGCTCCCTCGTCGCCTGCGGATCGCGGAGCACCGCCTCGAACCGCTGCATCGCCTCGAGGACGTCGCCGTTGGCGGAGCGCTCGGTGGTCGCGAGCGTCTCGTGGTCGTCGATCGACATCCAGTGCCAGTCGTGACTGTAGTCCCACGCCGGGTCCGAGCGGATCGCGTCCGGCCAGGTCGCCGCCTCGGCCAGGCCGTCGCCGTCGAGGATCACCGCGATCTGCCGCCGCGCCTGGTCCGACAAGTGCCGCTCGGCGATCTCGCCGACGATCCGGTGGCCGTTGTGCCCCCAGCCCCAGGCCGCGGCGGGCAGGGCGAGGAGCGCTAGAGCGAGGAGAGGCGTCGATCGCGAGTGGATGGTGGTCGGTTCCTGAACGCTGGAGGCGACGGTCGGAATCGAACCGACGATGAGGGTTTTGCAGACCCTTGCCTTACCACTTGGCTACGTCGCCGAGTCTCGGTCGCCGGGTACGTGCTGGAGCGGGAAACGGGATTCGAACCCGCGACCCCAACCTTGGCAAGGTTGTGCTCTACCACTGAGCTATTCCCGC